>NZ_JBNJMF010000005.1:0-100668 GCF_050936775.1 Streptomyces sp. CA-243310
GAGATGCTTTAGGAATGACCGGCAGCGGAGAGGTAGCGAGCGCGGACGATTAAGGAATAAGACGCTAGAGGGGAACCGATAAATGACGACCGCACTCATTCAACTGGATGCTCGTAGGCTTGACGAGATAGTTGCGCGAGGGCCTCTCCGCAAGAGAAGTGAGAGGTTTAAGGACAGGCTCACTCACTTCCTGGCTTGGGGCATCATCTATACGCCGTGATTACGCACAATACGCGATGCTGGAGAACTAGCCGGAGCCACCGGAGTCCTACAGCCAGTAGTGTCGGCGTCGCTTGCGTGTGTCGGCGAGGTAGTAGCGCGCGGAGGAGAAACTGGCCTACGTGGAGCGTCGGGCTAGGGCTACTCCGGGAGCCCCAAGGCGGGCAGGGCCGGGAACGGGCTGGGCACCTAAGACGCTTGGCGGGACCGGGGTCAGGGGAGCCTGAAGCGGGTGCGGTGGTGGAGCCTGGGCTTCCGATGTTGATCCGCTACCCGGATCGTGGCGCAGCGAGACCGATCCGGCGCACCCCGGCGCATCGACGTGACCGAGAAGCTACAACCTACGAGCGCGGCTCCGGTTGTTTTTTGTTATGGACCCATATGAGTGCCGTTAGTGAGATACACACATGTCTCCGTTACGGGACGAAAGCGCCGGTAGTCGTGCACGAGAGTATCGCCTTTGGGGCAGCGCAGGCACCAGCACAACCTGCACAGGTTGTGTGTAGAGTACGCGGACCGATTCACTGCGACCGCAGGGTATAATGCGAACGCGGCAGGTGATGGGAGATCGAGAAGGCGGAGAGGGTCGGGAAGAAGACATCGGCACAGGATCGTGGGGGAGGATATCTAGAGGTTCCCCGTCGGGGACCGGTAGACGTCCAGCGTAGCCTACCTCGGAAGCATGGCGGGCACCGCTGGGGTATAAGGCAGCAGCGGAGGCAGGTGTGCCCGTCAGTGCGAGAGTCGCTTCTCTCGAATCATGTGTGTGGGACGGGTACTTGCGAGAAGGTGGGTGTAGGAATATCCGGCTGGGGTACCGGACGGCCGCACATCGCTCGGTGTGTAAGCAAAGTGGCGTGCACGTGCTGAACTGTTACTGATTCTAAGTAAGAGAGGCATACCATAAGAGCGCGAGTTGCGCGCTCGACGGACGTTTTGGACTTCGAGGCTTGCCGTTATGTTGCAGGGTATAGTATCTCGCGTTGGTCTGTACACATTTTAGGATAACGGGTCTGAATCCTGACCGATCGCAAGCGAAGCGAGGCCGGGCGCATATCGTCCTCCGAACGCTTGGCAGCCACGTCCTGACGCGCCAGGATCGGGACGGTACGAGCGATGGTTTATTAGCAGTGAAGCATAGGGCCGAGACAAGGTCCCATCGTTTGGCGAGCCCGTTTAGCAGCTATTCGCACCACGCTGTAGGGCGGGACTCACTCGCAGGATGGATGTCGCCGCATCGGATTTAGTGGAGCGGTCCTTACGCGGGCGTTCGGACACTTGGGAGAGCTCCACCGTCGGCCCTGGAGGCCTTGGGACCTGGTTGGGAAGGCGGCGGTTCCCCATTTATGCAGGGTGACGCTTGGACGACAGGCATGTTATTGTACGATCAGGAGCGATGAGACTTAGGAGTCGTGATGACACGCCGGGTGGTCGTTCAGGGCGTGGCCTTACGAAGACGGCCAAGTTGAGGAGCGGTTTTCCTGGAGGAGGGTAAGCGGACACGTAGGTAGGGTCCGGGCCCGGAGGCGGACTAGGAGGGGCCGCAGGTACACAGGGAGAGGAGAGCTCGCAACCGGCACGGAAGCGGATTCTGAGAGTTGGGTTGGCGTCAAGGCGGAGCCGAGCAGAAGTTCGCCTTGCGGTGCTTGGGACCGGTGAGAGAGCAGTGGGTTATCCGGCCTCAGAGGGGTTTGTAAGCTGATGCCGGGTATGGGACTGGGGGCGGTTAGCGTCTCCCCCGCCGCGTCATACTAGGCTCGGAGATTCAGCAGTGACCAGCACATGCACGGCTGCCAAGAGAGGCAATAAGCTATCTCCCGGGACACGCGGCAAATGGTGAGTAGTAGAGCTTGGCACGAGAGAAGCTAGCTAGGTCCCGGAGAGCCTTGGACAGTGCACTAGCGACGAGGGCTGCCGGGCTCACACTGTGTGCTGGTGTAGTAGCCTGCGCCGGCCATGGATGATATTTGAGCGCTTTGTGGTCAAGAGGCTAGACCTTGAAGCGCGAGCCGAGAGTCTATGGAGCACGGGCATGGCGCTCGGAAGGATAAGCTCATTGGACCTAGATCACTGTCCGGGGAGGCATAAGCGTCCAGAGGCGGGCGGATCAACTTGCGGGCGGGCTGGAGAAGCTGTGGCGCGTCTACGGGCCCGCCGGGGTCTTCCCGCGAGGCGTGTACCACCTGGTTGGGCTCCCCGAGTCATTCCTGCTGTGCGAGCGCATTGACCACGCCCCGATGTGGCTCCAGGCGGTCTGGGGCAGGGAATGCGAATCGGACACCCCCCTTGAAAGGCTCAAGGAAGCCTGGCTTCACGGCACTAGCGAGAGTGACGGACGATGAGCAGGATTCCGCTCAAAGAACACCAGGTAGACCAGAAGTCGAGTTTCCGTAAGTGGGTCGGATTTCCTGCAAGGTCATCCGTGCCCCCACAGGGTGCCCGTGGAACGATCGTGTCAGCGACTGGATCCGGCAAGACGATCATGGCCGCCGCGAGCGCGCTGGAGTGTTTTCCGGGCGGCCGGATCCTCGTGACCGTGCCGACCCTGGACCTGCTCGCGCAGACCGCTCAGGCGTGGCGGGCAGTGGGTCACACCGCGCCGATGGTCGCGGTGTGCTCGCTGGAGAACGACGCGGTGCTCAACTCGCTGGGGGTGCGCACCACCACGAACCCGATCCAGCTCGCCCTGTGGGTCGGGCACGGGCCAGCCGTCGTGTTCGCCACGTACGCCTCTCTCGTGGACCGGGAGGACATCGACGCCCCCGTGGGGCAGCGGAAGGTTCGCGGACCGCTGGAAGCCGCTCTGGCGGGCGGGGAGCGGCTCTACGGGCAGCAGATGAGCGGATTCGACCTCGCGATCGTCGATGAGGCCCACGGAACCGCTGGTGATCTTGGTCGTCCGTGGGCTGCGATCCACGACAACCAGCGGATCCCCGCAGACTTCCGGCTCTACCTCACCGCCACGCCCCGCATCCTCGCCGCGGCCCGGCCGCAGAAGGGCGCCGGCGGCCAGGAGGCGGAGATCGCGACCATGGCCGATGACCCGGACGGCACCTACGGCGCATGGCTCGCAGAGCTGGGTCTGAGCGAGGCCATCGAGCGGGAGATCCTCGCGGGATTCGAGATCGACGTGCTCGAAATCCGCGATCCCTCGCCGGTCCTCGGGGAGTCGGAGGAAGCCCGGCGCGGCCGGCGCCTGGCCCTGTTGCAGACGGCGCTCCTGGAGCACGCGGCGGCGTACAACCTGCGTACGGTCATGACGTTCCACCAGAAGGTGGAGGAGGCCGCCGCGTTCGCGGACAAGGTGCCCGAGACCGCCGCCGCCCTGTACGTCAACGATGCCTCCGATGAGGACCTGGCCGCCGCCGACAAGCTGCCGAAGTCCTCCATCGACGCGGAGTTCTACGAACTCGAGGCCGGCCGCCACGTACCCCCGGACCGCGTCTGGTCGGCGTGGCTCTGCGGGGATCACCTCGTCTCCGAGCGGCGCGAGGCGCTGCGCCAGTTCGCCAACGGCATCGACGCGGCCGGACGCCGGGTCCACCGAGCCTTCCTCGCCAGCGTTCGCGTCCTCGGGGAAGGCGTGGACATCACCGGCGAGCGGGGAGTCGAGGCGGTGTGCTTCGCGGACACCCGCGGCTCGCAGGTGGAGATCGTGCAGAACATCGGCCGGGCGCTCCGGCTCAACAAGGACGGCAGCACGAAGGTCGCGCGGATCATCGTGCCGGTGTTCCTGGAGCCGAACGAGGACCCCACGGACATGGTCGCCAGCGCCAGCTTCCGCCCTCTTGTAGCCATCCTCCAGGGCCTGCGCTCGCATGATGAGCGTCTGGTCGAGCAGCTTGCCTCCCGGGCGCTCACGAGCGGGAAGCGCAAGGTGCACGTCCGGCGCGATGAGGACGGGCGGATCGTCGGGGCCGGCGGCGAGGGCGACGGCGAGGACCAGGAGCGGGACGACACGCAGGCCGCCGCCGAAGCGGCCCTGCTCCACTTCTCCAGCCCGCGCGACGCGGCGACCATCGCGGCGTTCCTCCGGACCCGGGTGTACCGGCCCGAGTCGCTGGTGTGGCTGGAGGGCTACCAGGCCCTGCTGCGCTGGCGGGCTGAGAACGAGATCACTGGCGTCTACGCCGTGCCCTATGACGTGGAGACCGAGGTCGGCGTTACGAAGGACTTCCCGCTCGGGCGGTGGGTGCACCAGCAGCGGAAGGCGCTGCGGGCGGGTGAGCTGGAGGAGCGGCGCAAGACGCTGCTGGACGCCCCCGAGGCCGGGATGCTCTGGGAACCGGGCGAGGAGGCGTGGGAGGCCAAGCTGGCCGCACTGCGCTCGTTCCGCCGGGCGAGCGGGCATCTCGCGCCGCGTCAGGACGCGGTGTGGGGCGAGGGCGAGGCGATGGTGCCCATCGGGCAGCACCTCGCCAACCTCCGCCGCAAGGGCGGCCTCGGGAAAGACCCGAAGCGGGCGGAGGAACGCGCGAAGCAGCTGACGGCCGTCGACGCGGACTGGGACTGCCCGTGGCCGCTGGACTGGCAGCGGCACTACCGGGTGCTCGCCGACCTGGTCGACGCCGACGGGGTCCTGCCCTACATCGCCCCGGGCGTCGTGTTCGAGGGTGATGACGTGGGCAAGTGGCGTTGGCGGCAGCAGGAGCCGGGCACCTGGGCGCAGCTGCTCCCCGAGCAGCGGGGGCGGCTGGCCGCGCTGGGCATCAAGGGCGCTGAGGCCCTTTCTTCCGCCCCGGCGGCGGTCGGTTCGGCGAAGGGATCGGGGAAGGCGCAGCATGCGTTCCAGCGGGGTTTGGCGGCCCTCGCGCAGTGGGTGGAGCGGGAAGGCGCGGACCGGCCGGTGCCGCGCGGACACGGTGAGCCGGTCGCGGTCGACGGCGAGGCGGAGCCGGTGATCGTGAAGCTGGGCGTATGGATTTCGAACACGAAATCGAGGAGGGGCCGGCTTACGGCGGAACAGTTGGAGGCGTTGCGCGAGCTGGGGGTGCAGTGGGCGTGACTCTGGCGCTGCCCGGTTGTTGAGCTGGGCGGTATGAGACCCCGGGCGTGATTGTCCCGGGGTCTGATGTTGTGCTGCTTGTCGGGCTCGTTCGTGTTTGGACGTCAGGCGACAACGCCGGCGAGGAACACCAAGGCGGCTCCTGTCGCGAAGAGCCCGAAAGACCATTGGACGTGACGGTGCTTCGCCCAGATGATCTTGCTGGTGTTGACCAGCTGTCTGCTGAGGACGGGAAGCGGATCGGTTTCCTTGAGGGCAGTCGCCAGTTCATCGGGGTCTCGGTGCATGAGGTGACCGAAGTAGACGAAGTTCGTGGAAGCCTCGGTGCGGGCCTTGCGCGCCCGCAACCGCGGCGTGACGACCAGCATCGCGTTCAGACCACCGAGAAGGATCACGATGGTGCCCGTCCAGAGGAAGAACCGTGCCCAGCCGTCAAGGTGGGCAAGGACGTGATCTTTGGCGGACAGGGCGATGATGCCCGCGACCGCCGCCGATGCCAGTGTGAGCGCGAAGGACGCCTTCGCATCCACGCGTGATGTCCAACTGCCGAGCTCCGCATGAATCTTCCAGGCCGTTTCTCTCGCCTGACTGTCATCGTTCACTGCTGTAGACCCCCCTCTCGTGGCTAGAAGGACCACCAGTACGTGGACCGGTAGATGACCATGCTTTCGCCGCCCACCTCACGAGTGACCTGCTGCCACATGTCGGTGCCCTTCGAGTACTGCGACTTCTCGCTGAGCATCTTGTAGACGTCGGCGGTGATGTAGGAGCGGTAGTTGCCGGCCTCCCGGATGTCGCTGAGCTTGGCCGCAACGTTGGGCGCGCGGCCGATGGAAACAAGGTCGCTTCTATCCCGGACGCCAGCCCGGGCGATGAACGCCGGGCCGGAGGCGATCCCGACGCACATGCGCGGCTCGTATCCGTCTCGCTTCAGGTTCGGCAGCTGGGCGTACAAAGCGGGCTGGACAAGGTTGCTCATCGCCCAGTTGATCTGAAGGGCCGCCTTGGCTGCGGAGGAGTTCTTCGAGTCACCGATGAAGATGCCCATGGCGCGGTCGCCGTCGTAGCTTCGGATTTCCCCACCCCGACCCTTGATAATCTTCGAAGCTGCGCGGAGCGATGCCCGGATCACCTTGCCGGTCGTCTCGGGGCGGAAGTTCCGGGCGAGCTTCGTCGACCCGAGCAGATCGGCGTAGAGATAGACGGCGTCGAGCTTCACCGCGTCGTTGGAGAACAGCTTGACGTCGTCCGTCTCAGGAACCACCCGGCCCTCCCGAATGCTCCAGGGCATTCCCACGAGTTTGTCCAGGTCAGATCGAATCTCATCGCCGAGGGACATCGGCTCACCTCACTCCAGTCGCTGAACTGGCGGGACCTTAGCAGCGCCCACTGACAACGCTGGATGAACAGCCCGGCGGATCGGATGCGAGGTGGCTGCTCCGCGCTGGACGGCGAGCTTGGACACGCCAGTTTGCAGAGACCCCGGGCAGTACTTGCTCGGGGTCTCGTGCCCCGCGATGGCGAGGGGCCGCCTTCTCGCGGTGGATCAGCGGCGTTCGGTGGTCTGTCCCCCGGTGGCCATCCTGTGGCGCGGAGGCTTGCCCTCGTTCCTCTTCTCCGTGCCCACGAGAGCTGGATTGGCGAGGGAGTCAGTGAGGCTGGGGGGCGGAGGAGGCGGGGGCGGAGGAGGTGGGGACTGGTTCCCCTGGTTCTGTGCGTTTGTCATGGCCGCCAGTGTGCAGCACGAGACTGACAGTGGAGAGGCAGATGCCGGCGGCGACGGCGGCCAGGGCGACCGTCCACCGCTTCGTCTTCCGCTGGTGCAGGTGGTTGTTCTGCTCGAAGAAGCCCACCCGCGTTCCGGCGAGAGCCCCCAGGGTCGCGCCCTTCGACGCGCGCGCGTAGGTGTCCAGAGTCTCCCGCGGATTGAGGTCCTCGTACGCGGCAAGGTTGAAGACCGCGATGCCGAAGCCGATGGCGACCGCGTATGCCGCAAAGGCTGCGGTGCCGGTGAACGGTTCAAAGTTCCGGATGGCCAGGAACTGAGTGGCTGTGGCCGCGAACCCCACCAGGAAGATCGCTTTGGTGTCCACCTTCGCGCCCGACTCGGCTTGTCGCGCCAGACGCGCCGCGAGCTCGCTGTTGATCAGCTCTAAGGTCAGTTCCTGTTGCTGGAGCTCTTGCGGCGTCATCGCTGGGGGCGGCGGGGCTGGAGTGGCGGCCATCTGCCGATGATGCCGCACGCCTCTGACAGCCCGGCAACCAGGTTGCTACGCCTGCACAGGGGTCCATGGTCGGCGCGAGGGCCAGCGGCACGCCGTCCTTGCCGCGCCGGAGTGCGCGGCTACGGAAAGGCAGACTCGCCAGGCTGCGCGTGCATGATGTCCCCACCAGCAAGCACGCTCGAGGGACCTGCCCGCCCCGGGAGAACCTCTCCTGTCCGCGCTCGTCACGGTCCCCCCTCGCTTCCCGGTAGACCCCGGGTCCTGTCGGCGGGCTCGGGCGCTCGGGGGCTCGAGGGCTCGGAGATCACACCGCGCGGGCTACCAGCGGCGTAGGTCCTTGGTGAGTTCGCCGTGCCACTCGGTGCGGCGCGGCACGTACGCGGCGGGCGCCGGTCCGAGCGCGACGGCCTGGTCGGTGATCTCGTAGGTGACCCGGTAGGCCAAGACCTGGGTGGCGAGGTCCATCCACTCCTGCGTCTTGTGCGCCGGTGGGACGGGACCGAGCACGGTCACGAACCACATGGGCAGCAGGGCGCGGTCGCGGATCGCGTCGGCCAGGCGGCCGCGCAGCAGCCAGTTCAGCTTCCGCTCCGCCTTGTCGCCCTGCTCGATCAGCGACGCCTTCGCCTGCCGCAGAGAGTCGTCCTGGGCCAGTGCGGCCTGCGCGGTCTGGGCGGGGCCGGCCAGCTTCTGGGCCCGCTGACCGTGGCTCTCGGCAAGGGTGCGGGACATGCCGAAGTCCATGGCGGCCTGTTTGAACGCGCGGGACGTGCGTGGCTGGCTGGCCAGGATGCCGGCGGCCTCCACTACCTTGTCGCGGTGCTCGTCGCGTTCTTCGACCGCTCCTTCGTACTCGCGGAGCTTGAGGCGGTGGGCCTCGCGCTGGTGTCCGGGGAGCAGGCCGGAGCGGACGTGCCAGCCGTGGTTGGCGGTCCTGGTCAGCTTCTTCCACTCCGGGTCGGTGGTGTCGAAGTCGGCGAGCGGGGCGCCGCCCGCGGCGAGCAGGTGGGCTTCGAGGACCTGGACGCGGCCGGTCAGCCGCTTGAGGGCCTGCTCGGTGTCCTGGATGTCGCCGCGGACGTCGTCGTCCAGCTCGGTGAGGTCGCTGCGGACGGCGCTGACGTCGTCCTCGAGGCTGCGGATGCCGCCGCGGATGTCGCGCAGCTCGGAGTCGAGGTCTTCGACCTCCCCCAGCTTCGTACGCAGCGAGTGCAGCTCGTGCTCCATCCCGCCGGTCTGGCTCTCCAGGCGGCGGACCTTGTAGCCGTAGTCGTCGCTCACCGCTGCGCCCCCTTCGGGTCGGCGCCCGTGTTGTCCATGGAGGACCCGGCGACAAGCATCCAGCCCAGGGCGGCGGCGATGATGAACCACCGGCTGATCACGCTCAGGCTGATGAGGGCCATCAGGAGCGCGACCACGTGCAGTGCGACGGCTCCGAAGCGGCGGTCACGGTGCTGTTCGGCATCGACCTTCTGAAAGCAGCCGGCCACCGTGCCCGCGAAGTGCGGGACCAGCAGGACCAGCCACCAGGCCGAACGGTCGAGGACGAAGACGAGCGCGATCAACACGGCACCGACGGCCGCCTCGCCGCGCCAGGACCACGTCGCGATGCGCTCACTGCGTCGGCGCTCGGGCTCCGCCAGACGCTCGGGAATCGTCTTCTCGAACTCCACCAGCTTGCCGGTGACGTTCACCAGCCGGGCGTACTCCACCGCGAACTGGTCGTCGTCGACGTCGTGTTTCAGCACCTGCGCATGGCGCGCGCCGACCTTCTGCTGAAGCTGCGCCAACTGCTCCTCGATCTGCTGCTCGGTGCTGCCCACCGAACCACCCCCACCCGCAATGCGACGACACGCCGACCGGACACTTTCCCGCCGGCGGCCACCGCCAGCCGTCAAACCGATCGACCGTACCCACAGCGGTCCCAGGCCCGCCGGGCATTGAGAGGCAGTGGCCGAAACCATGCCGATCAAGGACTACATCGACCAAACCTTGCCCAGCAATCAAACAGGAAGGCGTTTCTGCAAGGCGTACATCTGGTACGGCACGGTGGTTCCGCCGTCGGTCTGCCGGTCGGACGTCCCGATGTGGGTGAACCCGGCTTTGATCAGAACGCGGCCGGAGGCGGGGTTGTCGGGGTGGTGCATGGCCTCCAGCCGGTGAAGGCCGGCGGTGGTGAAGGCGGCGGCGACCACCTGGTGGGCGGCCTGGGTGGCGTAGCCGTGGCCCCAGGTGCCCTCGCGGAGGATGTAGCTGATGGTGCCCATGACCGGGGTGCGCCGCCGCAGGGAGATCAGGCCGATCAGCCCGGTTTCGTCGAGGATGCCCCAGTTCCACTGCGCGCGGGGGTCTTCGGCGGCTCGGGCGAGGGCCGCCTCGATCTTCTCGTGGGCCTGGTCCAGGGTGAGGGGCTTGCCGGTGGTGTGGCGGATCGAGGCGCCGCTGTAGATGCGGGTGAGGGCGGCCGCGTCATCCACGGCCAGGGGGCGCAGGGTCACCATGCGGCGGTCAGCTCCTTCGCGGTGGGCCGGTCGGCGGGGTCGGGGGCCAGGCACGCGGTGATCGTGTTCTCGAACTCGGGGAACGGCCAGGGCCGGACGTCGCGCAGCGTGGTGGTGGTGCCCTTGGCGATGGCGGCCAGCTTGTCCGGCCGGTCGAGGTCGTCGTCGTAGGGGACGGGGCGGTGGCCGGTCCAGCACCAGAACAGGGTGGCGCCCAGGCTCCAGATGTCGGCGGCCGGCTGGGCGGGGATGTGGGTGTCGGTGGGGGTGTTGAGGATCGCGGTGGCGATCTCGGGGGCGGTGGTGTGCGTGAGGGCTCCCCGGTACGGGAGGTGGCGGTTGTCGCCGGGGCCGCAGGCGAGGGCGTAGTCGATGATCTGCGCGTGGCCGTCGTTGGTGACGAGGGTGTTGGTGGGCTGGACGTCGGCGTGGGTCCAGTCGGCGGCGTGCAGGCGGGCGAGGCGCTCGGTGAAGGTGCGGGCGATGCCGGTGAGCCAGGGGCGGACCGAGGTCCGGTCTCCTTCCGGGCCGCGGGCGAGGGCGAGGGTCCGCCACAGGGGTGCGCCGGCGATCCAGTTGACGGCCAGCCACCGGCCGCCGTCCCAGGTCCCGGCGCTCACCCGGTAGTCGGGGTCGAGGGCGCCGGCGGTGGTGAGGCGCAGGAGGTGGTTGTCCTCCTGGGCCATCTCGGCGGCCTTGTCGCGGGCGTGGTCGCTGTCGCTGTCGGGGTTGTTGGCCTTCAGTGCGACGGCGCCCTTGGGGCCCTGGATCTTCCAGGCGCGGGAGCCGCGCCGGTCGCTCAGGAGCTGGATCGCGGTGGGTTCGCCGGTGTGTGCGGTGAGGAGGGCGACGGCTTCGCCGGGGGGAGCAGGTGTCGGGCCCATGGGCGGATCTCCTTCCACTCGGTGGGGATGTTCTCGAACACGTCGCGGCCGTCGTCGTCGGCTGCGGCGAGCGCGGCGGCCAGGTCGGGGGTCGCGCTCAGGAAGCGTGGGTCGCGGCGGCGGACTGCGGCTCTCACGGGCAGGAACGAGGCGGGGGCGGCCGGGATCCGGCGGCCGTCCGCGGTGACTTCTGCTTCGCCCGCATAGAACTTGCCGACCATCACCCCGACCGGGCCGTAGAGGTTCTTCAGCACCCAGTGCGGCCAGGCCATCAGGTCACGGTGCCGGACCCCGGGTACGTCGCCCAGCAGGACGATGTTCTCGCACCGCAGCCCGCCGTGTGGCCGGTTCAGCAAGGGCCGCAGCCACTCCGCGGCCTGGACGCCCGCGTGGAAGAGCTCGGCCTGGACGGCTTCGGCGTCGCCGTCGGCGCGGTAGACCGTCCAGGTCGTCAGGCCCTGCTGGAGGGAGGGTGCCAGGTAGGGGCAGTGGGCGGTCATCTGGCGTATGTAGTCGCTGATGTCCACGGACCTCGGCCGGGTGGTGCTGGCCTCAACGAGGCGCAGCGCCCCGGCGGTGGGCCGGGGCGCTGCGCTATTGCGGCCGGTGGTCATCGGCGGGCAGTCTCCGGCTGGTCGGGCGCGATGTCGCCGTCGCCGCCGGCGGGGCCGCAGTCCCACTCCGCGACCACGGTGCCGGTCTCCTGGTAGCGGGCGACGGCCTCCTCGTTCACGTTGCCCTGGGCGTTGGTGAACCAGACCTCCGGCAGCGGCCCGTACGCGGCCTCGTAGGCGGCGACCCAGGCGATCGGGCCGTGTCCGTTGTTCGCGACGTGCCGGATCGGCTGGCCCGCGGTCTCCAGGCACAGGGCCTCATAGGCGGGGCTGCCGAGCAGTTCGTGCCAGGCCGCGTCCACGGCCGGGGAGAACATCTCGGGTGCGGACTGGCCGGTCTTGAAGCGCTGGCCGGTGATGGTCAGGAACCGGCGCAGCTCGGTAGTTGCGGTGCTCACGGTGGTGCCCCTCTCGCTGTCGAGTGGTGCTCCCCCGGCCCGGGGCGGGCCGAGGTGTGGTGCCGTGCACCGCGCACCCAGGAGATCCGGTCTTTGCCGGGTGCGCGGGGGTCTCAGGGGGCCGCGACGGCCTGGGGCGCGACGCTCGCGAGGCGGTCCAGGCGCTCGTAGAGGGCACGTACAAGCTGGGCGCGGCCCTGGGCGCAGCGTGCGGTGTCCTCCAGCGGGGCGGCCAGGCGGCGGTCGGCTTCATCGAGGACGACGTCGGCGAGGGCGCGGGCGGCGTGGTCTTCGGGCAGCAGGTCCGCGGCGCGGTGGACGTCGGCGGCGACGGTACGGGCGACGCCGGTGAGCAGCAGCGCGATCTGCTGGAGGTCCGCGGGTGGCAGGGCCGCGTTGGCGGTCCATCCGAGCACGGCTTTGACGAGAGCCTTGTGGAGCTCCCGGTCGAGGGGGAGTTCCGCGTCGAGGCGCCCTTCGGGATCGTGGACCAGGTTCGTGCTGCTCATCGGGGCCTCGCCGGGTCGTGGGTCGCGGGCGGCACGGTCTCGTTCGTCGGACATCGACCGCATCCCGACCGTACGAGCGGACCCGATGCGGTAGGACTGACCGTGAGTACGGGTTTCGGTGCGCAGGGCGACCGGGGAGCAGGCCGGTATGGGCAGGCCCAGGCGAACATCAGCAGGCGTGGTGAGCGGGTTCGTGCTGCGCCTGGTCCGCGAGTCGATCCCGTGCACGCAGGCCGCCCTGGCGGAGGCCCTGGGTGTGGACGTCGAGACGTTGCAGGGCTGGGAGTCGGGGCGGCGCCCGCTGGCGAACATGCGGGCCGGGGCGCTGCTGGAGCTCCGGCGGCGGCTGCCGGCGCTCGGTGCGGACCTGGCGCTGGTGCCGTGGCTGGACGCGGCGATGGACGCGGACCGGATCATCGCCGCCGGGCTGGACGGCGAGGCCGGTGCCGGGCCGCACCCGCTGGCCGGGTGGGTCCATACCCGGGAGACCGCGCACATGCTGGCCTGGGCGCTGAACGGCACCGTCCCACCGGCGCTCGCCGGACGCTTACCCCGACCGAGGCGCGGCCCGGTCGCCGCCGCGCCGCAGCTGGCGGCCGCGGACCGATCGGTGTTCTTCGAACACCTGCGGGGCACGACCGAGGCGGCGGCCCGCCACGGCGAGGGCGGGGTGCTGCTGCACCGCCAGGCGCTCTACCTCGCCTCGTACGACCGGGGGCCGGACGCGGCCGCGTGGACCGCGCACACCCTGCACCAGCGCCGTGACGTACTGGCCCGGCGGGGCTGGTCACCTCACTGGGCGGAAGCCCGCTCCACCGCGACCGCGCTCGCCCGGCTCGGCGACCCCCAGCCGCTGCTGGACTTCATCGACCGCGCCCTGGCCGACGACGACACCGCCGAGGCCGCGAACCTCAACTACTGGGCACTGTGGCTGGGGGCGTTGCCGCTGCCCCAGCCGGACGACACGTTCATGCGGGACCGGGACCTGACCGGCTGGGATCCGGTGACCCTACTGCGGGGCCTGGCCCACGGGCTGCACCTCGCGCCCGGCTACGTCGACCTGTACGCGCACTCGCTGTGGGCGCTGCTGACCGCGTTCCCGTGGCTTTCCCAGGCCGCCGGACCGCTCGCGGGCCCGCTGCGCGAGCAGGCCGGCCAACTCCTGGACGGGGCAGCACTGTCGGCAAGATCCCGGCGCGAGCTCACCCACGTCCACTACGTTTTCGATCACAACCGCTGATATCCGGAGGACCGTATGGCCGACGACACCACCAGGGGCACCGCGAGCTTCATCTCCGAGATGGGCGTGCTCAAGCGCGTCGCACGGACCGGCTGGTGGTTCACCGGCAACAAGGCCCCCGAATCCGTCGCCGAACACTCCTTCCGCGTCGGGGTGATCGGCTCGGTCCTGGCGATGATGGAGGGCGCCGACCCGGCCCGGGTCGCGTTGATGTGCCTGTTCCACGACAGCCAGGAGACCCGAATCGGGGACATCGCGCACATCGGCCGGAAGTACATCAGGGCCGCTCCGAACGGTGAGGTGACCGCCGACCAGGTCGCCAACGCCCACCCGGCCGTGCGCACCGGGGTGCAGGGCGCAGTCGACGAGTACGAGGCCGGCACGACCGCGGAGGCGATCGTCGCCCGCGACGCCGACAAGCTGGAATGCCTGGTCCAGGCGGTCGAGTACCGGGAGCAGGGCTACAGCCTCACCCAGAACTGGATCGACACCAGCCTCGCCTCACTCAAGACCCCGTCCGCAAAAGCCCTCGCCAACGCCGCGCTGAGCATGGACTCGCTCCAGTGGCAGAAGAACTTCCTGCCCTGACCGGCGCATGAAGGTAAGGCCCCGGCACGGAGCGCCGGGGCCTCGTCATGCCGGAACTGGAGAGGGAACGAACCTGACGGGGGCGGCCGGGGTGGCGGGTACGGTCTGGAAGTACGGGGTGCGGTCCTGGCCAGCAGAGGTCGCGACGGGGGCCGTGCCCCGGCCTCGGGCAGTCTCCTCTTCACCCCGGCTATCGCGTGGTCAAAGAGGTGTCGTTTTCCGAAACCGGCTTGCCCACCCGGGTTGACCTGGGACAACGGACGTCAGGCAGTTTCGGGGGGTCCCACCTGCGGTCACACTCCCGGTCCCCCGCTGAAAGCAACCCTCCAGCCCCCTGTGCACGCAACCTCCGGTGCAACCCCCATGCGGCCCGTGTGGCATCCGCGCGGGCCTGGTTGGGCAGCCCCGGCAACCATCCAGCGGGAGGTCGGCCGTACGGCGCTTGGCTGGCCGGTCTCTTGCGCCTGGGCGGCGGACTGCCCGACCGTTTGGGGATCTGTTGTGCAGCTCGGGGGGAGTACGGGTTTGGGGAACAACCGGGTGCGGCTCAGCGGCGGTACGGCGTGGCAGACGGACTTCCGTCGCCGGACCACAGGCCGGGCTCCCAGGACCGCGATGGAGATCGCCACGGTCCGCCGCACGCTGAACCACACGCTGACCGAGCTGAAGCGGGCCATCGACAGGTACGCGGTCGCGGTCGCCGCCGATCTGTACGCCCTGGCGTGGCAGCAGGCAGCCGGAGCTCCACCAAGCGAGACCCGCGAGCAGCGGGCCCAGCTGAAGGACCTCAAGGAGATTTTGGGCTCCCGCCGGTGGCAGGAGGAAGAGCGCCGCCAGGCCGCCGCGGCTCCCCCGAAGTCCGTGCCGTCACAGCCCAAGCGGACAGTCGCCGACGCACCCCGGGTACGGCCGGACGTCACCCGGGCCAGCGAACCCGTCGTCCGCTCTTCGCGCCGGAAGATCGCTCCGGCTACGGCATCCCCGCGTTCCTCCGCACCGCCCCGGCCTCCCGTCCCGGTTCCGGCGCCCACGCCGATTCCGGCCCCGGACCCGTCGCCGGTCGTGAAGGCCCGCCCGCCGCGCAGGGAAGAGCCGGCCCTTCTGGAGACCGGCCAGCTGTGGGAGATCGCGACCGAGTTGCGGCCGCTGCTGGAGCAGACCGCCCGGGCCGGCTCCACCATCACCTGGCCCCAGATCCACAAGCGCCTGCCGAGCCTGCCCCGCCTGCACGCCGACGACCAGTGCGTGCTCCTGTGGCTGGTCGACGAAGACGGCCGCAAGGCAGAACCACTCCTGTCCGCGCTCGTCACGGTCGGAGACCGCCAGATGCACCCCCGGTTCCCGGCCGTGGCCGAACAGCTCCGCTGGACGACGCCAGGCGGCGTCCGACCACACAGCGCATGGAGCTATGAGGTGCTCAAGGTCCACCAGCACTGGCGCCACCGACGCTGACCCGACCGGGTCGCCGGCCCTGGGCAAGCCCCCCAGGACGGGCTTGCCCAGGGTCTCCTCGGGCTTGCCCAGACGCGCTGGCTTGCCCGGCCGCCAAGTTCCCCATCTGGACCTCGCTGGACCGGGGCCCTGGCGGGGCGCAGCCAGCTGGGTCTCCGGGCTAGCTTTCGGCGGCTTTCGCGGACGGCGGCAGGGCCGTGTCGAGGAGCGCGTCGATGGTTTCCTTGCCGAGCGTGCTGTCGTGGTGGAGGGATCGGCGGATGAGTTGCCCGACGGTTTCCGGGTCCACGTCCAGCCGTGTGTGGGCGTCCAGGCAGATCTCGCTCAGGAGTCCTGCGGTGTGGTCCGGCTTTCGCTGGACGTACCAGTCGAAGACCTTGACCACGTCGCGGCGGAGGGTGCCGATCCAGATTCCGCTCCTCCCCTTCTTGATGCCCGTGGCCAGATGGGAGAGCACGGCTTCGATCAGCGTCGTGCGCAGCGCTGACATGGGGACGAGGCTTTCGGTTCCGACCGTGAGGGAGACGGCGGGCCACCAGGCGAGGGTCTTGGCTGCCTCAGCGGTCTGCTTTCCGTCCACGTGGATGACCTTGGTGAGGCGGTTGTGGTCGGCGACGAGCCCCTGGGGCTGCGGGGTGCCGAAAGAGGTGGTGGCGGAGAGGAGGGCGCCGGGGCCGTGGTCGCGGTGATGCTGTTCCGCCCAGTCCCGGGCCACGGACTGCGACCACAGAGGTCCGCCTGCGCCGTGGGCCTGCGGTTCGGGCATCTTGTGGTCTTCGTACTTCGGGTCCGGGAGGTCGTCCTCGGGGATGTTCGCGATCTTCGCCAGCCCGGTGCGGTCCACTAGGCTGCCCGGCTCCAGCTCGGGGGCCTTCAGGTCGACGACGCACTGGTCCAGCGGCCGTGCGTCCGGCACGCGCTGGCGGTGCTCCGCCCACAGCGCCAGATGATCACGCCAGTTGGGCAGGGCCGTCTTGTGCGCGGTGAACCCGGCGATGGTGGCGATACTCCCCTTACCCGGGTCGGCGGGGTGGACCAGGAGGTCGGCGGCCGTGACGGTGAGCGCGTCCTGGACGGGGCGGGCGTCGTAGCGTTCGTAGGCGCCGTCGAAGACCACGCCGGGCCGGTGCCAGGCGGTGCCGTCCCACCAGTAGCCGCCGTGCCGGTAGAGGAAGCCGGTGTGGCCGTACATCCAGTCGTGGTGGAGTCCGCTCCAGCTGCCGTCGGTGACCAGCAGGACAGTGCGGCCGTGATCGGGGTGGTAGTGGACGGCCCACGCGTACGCGCGGTTCTTCGGCTCGGTGGTGAACGCCACCCAGCCGCCTCCCGGTAATGGGTCGGTGCGGCCCCACAGTCCCTCGCCCTGGTCCCGGCCGGTGCGCTCGATCGCGTCCGGATTGTCGAGCGGTAACCGTTCGTCGTTGATGAACGGCAGGCTCGGAACGGGATGATCGGTACGAAGTCCGTTGGCTACCGGACGGAACTCACCCAAGATCGTTTCTCCCTTGCGACATGCGAACCCCGCACAGCGCGGGGGTAAGTCCCCCCATCCCTGCGGCAGCACCGGCTCCGTTAAACCGATCAAGCGGGACATCAGGCGGAGCCGTCAGTACGGGCGCTCCGTCCAGCCCGGATGACGAAGACGTGCCTCTGGTGCGCGCACGTGCGGGTGCACCCGTGTCGACCGGCGAAGAGCACATCGCGGAGCCCGGCCTGGTGATGCTGGACATTCGTGCGGGGACGAGAACACCGTCCGGGCCGTCATGACCGCGTTGGAGGAGCGCTGGGCTACTTCGGGCATCGGCCCGGTGCGCAGGGGGTCCCGGCGAGCCCGGGGTGCGGGCCCGGGTCTACGCCGACGTCCTGCGCCCGGGACGAGGATCGCCCGGCTCTCCCCGCTCAAGCAACGCAACTTGAACCTGCTCGGCCGCTACAGCTTCACCGCCTCCACCCCGGCAGTCGGCGCCCTGCGCCCGCTGCGCGACCCGGACGCGCCGGAGCTGGACGAGGACGACGACGGGGGCGGACAGGACTAAGGGTGGCCGACCAGGGCGGTGATGAGCTTGCGGGCCCTGGCCGTGGTCAGCCGCTTCGCGGCCGTCGCGCAACGTTGCCGGGGAGTGCGCGGCTCGATGTCGCTGCCCTTGATCACCTTGGCGAACTCGGCGTCGAACCGCTCCTTGCCGACCTTCTCCGCGAGCGTGGCCAGGTACTTCACCTGCGCGGGTGTAGCCGGCTCCGTCTTCGCCTGCTGGGAGGAAGAACCACGACCGGTACAACGCGCCAGGTGGCCGTAGCTGCCTCAGCGGCATGACCCGCGCCTCCCGCAGGTCAAGAAGCCTCTTTCTCATCGGCATCCTCTTCGCAGGCTTGTGGGCCACGGGCGTTCTCCAAGACGTCAGGTGCGGGCACAGGGACTAACGCGCCCGGGTAGGCGGCGAACTCAGGGTCCACTCGACACCGCCCCGCCAGCCGGCCGACTCGTTGGCGTACCGGCCTTCGGCGTCGGCCCGGATCCGAGCGGCCAGAGTGCGCAGGTCTGTCTGGAGTCCCTGTCGCCGCGCGCTGTCCGCGGCCTGGCGCATGTCGTCGGTCAGCCAACTGGGGTTCATGTCGTTCATCGCTCCAGCATGGCGCGGGTCCGGCTTCCGGCGGAAGCGGCGTGTCCCGCCAGCGTGGTGTTCGTTGTCCTGGCGACGCGTGCCTGCCCGTCCCCGACGGAGGCGCGTAGGAGGGGCCCCTGCCGCGCCCGGCCGGGGGCCCCTCACTCCCCCGTTCATACGGCGCCGAGCAGAGCGCGCCTCAGTCGGGCCCGGGGAACCACCGGGCCGCGATGGAGCCCTGCCGACCGGGGCTGTGGGTGACGGGAGAAGGAATTGATCAACGTGAGCGTCCAGCACTGCGGCGGCTCAGTCCTGATCAGCATTGACGGAACACTCGATGAGGACGCAGACGAGGCACTCCGGCAGGCCCTGGGCCGTGTCACCACCGACGAGAGGGATCTCTTGGTGGACCTGCATGGGGTGACGACCATGGACACCGACGGCCTGTTCCACCTCTTGGACCTGCACCGGCGCGCCGAGCGTCGGCGCCTGCGTGTGCTGATCACCGGCTGGCAGCCCCAACCCCAGCAGCTCATGGCTGAGCTGGCCGGGATCCCGGGTGCAGGAACGGCCGCCGGCGAACGGTACGCGGTGGCGGGCTTTCGCCGGCTCCTCGAGGACCGGGCCCAGCGCGCACGCGACCAGGCCGACTTCGCCGCCGGCTGGCTGCCCCGCGCCTAGCTCAGGATCCAAGACGGGGGCGAAGGACTTTGACGGCCAGGGATCCATCTGGCGCTGGGCAAGCCCTTCGCGGACCTGGGCAAGCCCCCGTCCGGGGCGGCTTGCCCAGGCTCCCCTTGGGCTTGTCCAGCCGCTCAGGCTTGCCCGGCCGCCCGCTCCCACAGGGGGCGGGCGCGCCCGGTCCCGTCGCAGTGGAAGCATTGGCCGCCTCCGGGCGTGCTGCGGGCGCCGATGGTGCCAGCAGCGTTCCGGAAGAGCCGGTTGAGGCCGTCGACGTGGTCCCGGTGCAGGGCGAGTTCGTGGCGCTTGGCGACCATGACCTCCAGTGCGACCCCGGGCCCGGCGTAGCCCAGTTCCGTGGTGATGCCGTGGGTGACGGTGCGGATGAGGTCGTGGAGGTGGCCCATCGTCTCCATCCCGGACAGCTCCACCCGTGCGGTGAAGAGGACGTCGTCCGGCTCGGTGAGGGACAGCAGCGCCTCCGGTTGCTCGAACGGAACGAGGCGGCCGACCGGGTCGCGGTGGGCGGCGTGAAGGCGGGCCAGGGCCAGCCACATGTCGCCCGCATCGCTCTGCCCGAGCCCGGCCGGGTTCTCTTGCTTGTGTCGTCTCATGGCTCCGGTGTACGACCGTCGAGGAGGCGTCGGCCGGCTCCGGGCCTCCGCGTCCCAGACGGTGACTCCACGACCTCGGGAGCCGTCCCGCCACGTGATCCGGACGCTGGGCAAGCCATCCGTGCCCAGTGGCTTGCCCAGCAGCACCCCGTGGCCGATCGGCAGGTCGAGCGTGACCGGTCCTCCTCCCGAGATCGGTCAACCAGCACGTCAGGGGCGTGATCGGTCCGTGCAACTCCTGATCAAGCCGGTGACCGGTCATCGGTCACCGGTCAGCCGTCTCCTCACCGGGAGGCTCCGGGCCGACCGTGACCGACGCCCCCCTGTCGACGGGCCCCAGCCGGGGTGGGCAAGCCGGGGTGTGGGGTGGCTTGCCCAGGCTCCCCTTCGGCTTGCCCTCGTGATGCAGTCGGGGCGATAGCCCGGATGGCTGCCTCCGCCTGCTGGGCGGCAGTGGCGCAACGATGGTGGAGGCATGTCCGCCAAGCTGATCGTCTACCCGCCCGACGAACAGGGGTGGCGCCGGGTCCGCTACGACGGCGTCGCCATCGGAGTCGCGCACCGCCCTTCCGACATCAGGGTCTTCCTGGCCGCCGCCGGCCTGGAGAGTGCCGAGGACGTGGACCTGACCGATCCTGGCTTCGTGGAGTGGAGGGGTGCCGGCCCCGAAGCGTGGGAGCCGACGCCTTAGCGGCCGGGCCGGGTGTCCGGCCGGACGGGAGACCTCCGGCCGCAAGCCCGCGGGCCTGGCCTCACCGTGCCTTCGGGAGTGCGGCCAGGGCGCGGCGTTCCTCGCCGCGGCCGTTGCCGACGACCCGCCACACCGGAGCACCCGCCCCGTCGCGGGTCAGGAGGGGCAGGGTCGTGGTCGCCACGGTGAGCCGGTAGTTCACGCTGCCCACCCGGCGGGCCCGCTCGTGGAAGGCGGCCTCCCTCGCGGTCGGGGCCGCGCGGCGCGGTGCCGGGGCGAAGACGAACAGCACCGGCGGGAAAGGGCGCTCCAGGGACGGGCCGGCGTAGGTCTCCTGCCAGTGGGAGCGCGGGGCACGGGCGGCGTTCCCGCGCCCGGACGCCGGGGCGTTGCGGTAGGCGTCGTAGCGCTCCAGCTTGGCGACCAGGCGGGCGTAGGACATCGTGCGGTCGATCTCCACGAACGCGTTGGCGCCGTCGGCCAGGAGCACCACGCCGTCGGGGACCAGGGTTCCGGCTGGGGTGGGGTGGGCGACTTCCACCCGCCAGTCCGCGTGGTCGGCTATCTCCGCCTGGTGGAAGGCGACGACGGTGTCGACCAGGGCGAGGCCGTGCTCGCGCAGGCCCGTCTTGCTGGCGGCGATGCGCTTCCCGGTGGTCCGGCCCACCGTCGGCGCGAGCTCGCCGGAGGCGGCCGCTTCGGCGAGGCCGGCCGGGGTGCAGTACCAGTAGCTCTGCTGGGCGCGGTGGGTCCGGCCCACAAGAGTCGGGGACTCGCCCTGCAGGTTGCGCAGGGCGCGGCGTACGTGGTCGGTGCCCTGCTGGTGCGGCAGCAGGAGGGCCTTGAGCTGGCGGGGTGTGGCCAGGCGCAGCTGGGCAAGGGCCAGCAGGACCTCGCCGCGGATGTCCGCGCTGGCCTTCGCCGCCGCTGTCTTCCGGGCCCGGGACGCTTCTCCAGGTACATCAGTACGGGGAGAAGAGGAGTTGCAACCGGCCGGGGTAGGCGAATCGGGGGCCTGATCAGCCACAACGCTCAAGCGGCGGCTGACGGCTGCGGGGCTGGGCGCGGGGCTCGCCGCAGGGCTCCCAGCGGGGCTCGCCGTCGCAGCGGGGTACGCCGGGTGCGGCGGGGTGTTCGGGGTGGGGGCGGTGGTCATCGGATCCTCGCGGTTCTCCGGCCGTCGCGGCCGGATCGGTGACAGGTCCGGCCCACACGCTGAGGTGCGCGCGGGCCGGGGCCACCGTGAAAGAGACCCCCTTGACCGCGGTCTGACGGCCACCCACGACAGGTGTCCGATTTCTCCTTGACTACCCCTGGACCGGGCGGGTTTGTCCGTGACCGGCACCACATGCACGCTCCGGGCTTTCGGGGTCCTGCGGGGAGGGAGACTTCTCCCTCCCGAGCGCGGCCGCTGTCCACAGGGCCACTCACTCAGGCTCCTGTTGAGGCCGCCACCATCAGCGGGGCGGCCCCGTATATGAGGAGCCCCCATGTCCGAGACCATCACCATGCCGCTCACCCCGATGACTCCCCACACGGTGATGAGTGCCTTCAACTACCTCCGGGCGGTCGAGGCCGGCGACACCGAAGCCGCCGCCGAGTTCATCGCTGCCGAGCCGCGGATGCCCGCGCTGCTCATAGAGGTCGCGCACCACATCGTCATCCCGACGACCAACCTGCCCGACCGGGACGAGAAGGCGGTGCCGTGTGACAGCTCGTTCGCCCTGTTCGAGCTGGGGATCTGCTTCCTGGGCACCCTGCGGTCCTGGCACGAGCAGGCCGGCGCCGACGCGGCCGAGGGCCTCGCCCTCGCAGTCATCCGGTTCACCACGCAGATCCTCACCCAGGACCACGAGGAAGTCGCCGACGTCCTGCAACAGCTGAACGCCATCGCCTTCGGCCAGGCACTGGCAGCGCACCCCGCACCGGCCGGAGCGCACCCAGTGCGCACCACCGCGATGTAGTGCGCACCGTCGATGTCGGTGGGGTGCGCACGGTGCGCACCACCGCCGGGCGGTGCGGTGCACGGTGCGCATCGGGTGGGCATCGGGTGCGCACCATCGCCGGGCGGGTGCACCCGATGCGTGCGCACCGCCGCACCGCACATCGTGGTGCGCGACATCGTGCTGCCGCACCGTACCGAGTGCGGCAGCGCGGGGCGACGGCCCCTACCACACACCCCCTTGACCGCGCCCTGATCGGCGGCCGGGACCGGCTCTGTCCAGGGGAAACGCTCCGCTGGCGGATCTGGTCAAGGGGTCGCCGGTCGGCCGCCCAGACCTGGTCAAGGAGTAGGCGGTCGGCCAGTGCGCACGATCCGGAAGGTGCGCTTCGCGTGCGGTGCGGAACATCGGGTGCCAGACATCGTTGTGCGCGCCGAGTGCCGAGCATCGTGGTGCGCACGGTGCGGTGAGGTGCATCGGGTGCCGGGCATCGTCGGAAGGTGCGCACCAGGTGCGGGGTGGAACATCGTGGTGCGCACGGAAGTGGAGTCCACCGTCAGCCGGCGCGCGCCGGAGTGGAATCCATCGGGTGGTGGCCACCCTGTGGGCTCCACCCGATGCTCTGCATCCGATGCCGGGCATCGTCCACTGGATGCTGAACCTTGTGGATTCCACTCGGTGGACGATGCCCAGCATCGTCACCACAGCCAGGCGGTGGAGTGGCGCACCCGGGACTAGGCGCGGGCATCGCGGCGCGCGGCGGCGTTTCAGCGGACTACGCGTTGGCCAGCATGGCGTGGTGAACGGGTAGTGCCTGCACGAGCCAGTCTGACGAGGCTCCTGCCTGAACCAGTCGCCCGTAGACATCCTTGACGTCGTACCCGGACCGCTTCTTCCGGAAGTGAATCACGACCTCTCCGCCGGGGCCCTCAGGTTCGAGGGTGAACCAGCAGGAGCGCTCCGCTCCCCCGTCGCAGTCGCACGGCTTACAGGCGCAGTGATCCCTCGTCACCTTCGCGTTCATCCCCCACCGTGGATGTGTCAGGTGCTCGATGACCGCATCGTGGTCGACAGGAACCCCGTGTTCGTAGTTGAGCTCGAACTTCCAGCCCAGGCCGTGCTGCCAGTAACGGACGCAGAAAGGCTTCGTCACCATGTGGAAGAGCCCGATCCGACGCAGCAGGCTGCTGGCGACCCACGCCGCCTCGTCGCGCTCTCCCCACCAGGTGGGATCCTTGGCAACGTAGTCGAGCTCGGGTCGGGTCAGATCGGGCGCATCCCAGAGAACGTCATACGGCCCCTGGCGGAGCGAATCCTGGTGGCTGGCGACGGCTGCACACCACTGCTGCTCGGTGGGACCAGTGAGGGTGACGCGGGCATCGGTACCTGCCAGCCCAAGGTGCAAGCCAGCTTCGTCGATCGTGAGAAGCCTGACCCCTACGATGCCTCCGAGCCCGTCCCCTCCCTCGTCCGTGCCCGTGTACTGGGTGGGCAGGAGCGCCTGGAGGCAGTGCTCATAGAGACGGTGTCGCGGGCCAAGCTTCCTGTCCACGGCCAGCGTCAGATGGGTGGGCCTCGGAGTGAGCTGCGCAACGCCGGTGGGGTGCGCGCAGTAGTCGATCGTGCCGCCCAGACGCTCGAAGACGGCCGCCTCCAGGCGGGCCTGGTCCCGTCCGGCTTCCGGCACCGGATGCTGGCCATCAGCTGCTTGGAGTTCCTGCATACCGGTCTGGTGGCTGACGCCGGTGCAGTGTGAACGGTATCGGGCCTTCTGAGTGAGGCTGGATCCGTGGCTCATCATCATGCCAATCTGACGTACCGTCCGACCCCCGGCACGCACAGTCTGGATCGGACACAGTGTGCGGTGCTGGATGTTGTGAGGGGTGGGGCCTTGCTCCTTCACACCCGCGGGAAGCGGTGGCCGGGTCGGACGGCGTACCTGCGGGTGACGGCCACCTATGGCCGGGCGCCAGTGTGCCACCCAGCCCGAAGCCCAATCGCCAGATTGCCGCCGAGGGGCGGATTCATCACCTATACGGGCGATTCCGCACCTTCCGATGCACGTTGCACCGCCCCGAAACACCCCTCCCTCAGTCCCGCAGCATCTCCAACGCCCCCCATGTCGGCGAAGCACTGCAGGGGGCATGGAGGGGGACAGCGATCGTGGTACACCGAGGGCACCTTGAGGGATCTGCGTGCAGGCGGCCTGGTGGAACCTTGAGAACAACGCCCTTGAGAGGTTCCCCCACAGGCGTTCCTCAGGCACTGCTCGGGGCCGGCCGCAGGCCCCACGGTCTGATCTCGTTAGAGACCTTGGGTTGCCAGCGCAGTCGTCGCACCCTCGCACAATGGCGCGGGGGCTAGCGCGAGTTCCGAACATCCAGGCAGCAAGCCGGACCGCACGTCTTCGCAGCGAGCGTGCGCCTGGTGGTGCTGCCGCACCACGGGTCCTCGAACACCGGCGGATTCGCTGGTCTACGTGGGGGCCAAGTCAACGGCCAGAATCGTGCGACTTTCGGCGGTGTCCCTGCCGCCACCGCGACCGGGACCTAGTAAAGTTCGGCCGCATGAGCATCCCAACCCAGAACGGGGGGCGAGAGAAACTAATCACTTCGCTCACTCCTCAGCTGCGCAGACTCCTGAAGATCCGAGCGTTCGAGCACGGCATGGACATCCAGGACGCCACCGAGCACGCCATCAAGGCGTGGTATCTGACCTCCGATGTACCCGAGGTCGACACAGCCAAGGCCAAGACGTGGGGAACTTTCCTGCCGCCCGGCGAACCGGACAACTTCAAGTCTGTCTGCGGAGAGCGGGGGGTCACCTACGTCCAGGGGCTCGCCCAGGCCGTGACGCTGTGGCTGGAGCACCATCCCTCTCCCACCGCTCCCCTACACGCACAGCCGGTCGCACGGGTGATAGTCGCTAACCAGAAGGGCGGCGTCGGTAAGACGTTCATCTCGTCCGGTATGGCGCAGGCCCTGGCCGAGGCTGGCCGGCGTGTTCTCCTCGTCGACTATGACCCGCAGGGCCACCTCACGGCCGAACTCGGCTTTGAGGACGTGATGTACGAGGACGACGTCGAAACACTCCTCATGCATATGGAGGGCAGCGCGAAGGGCGACATCCGCGAGCTGCTCGTCGCCCTGGACCAGAAGCGGTTTGGCGAGCGGCTCCATCTGCTGCCGGCTTCGGACGACGCGTTCCTCCGCGACGTGTCCCTCTCGAAGGTCTCGTTCAGCGAGGCCGCTCTCGAACGCGCTCTGGAGCCGCTGGAGGAGGACTACGACGTCATCATCATCGACGGCCCTCCGAGCCTGGGTCTGAACATGGACACCGCGCTCTACTACGTGCGGCGCCGGGATGGGGAGCTCGCCGACCGGTCTGGCTTGATCACTCCGGTCTGGGCGAACAAGGCTTCCCACAGGGCCTTCAAGTTGTTGAGGGCCCAGAAGGAAGACCTCTGCCGTAAGGGCCGGATCCAGATCGACTACCTCGGTCTCGTCGTCAACGCCTACGACAGCCGCCGCGGAAAGCTGGTCAAGGAGAACAAGGACCAGTGGGAGAGGAGTACCTCCCCGGCGGTCCTCGCCGTCATCGGTGACCTCAAGGAAGGCCGGGAGGCGGCAGACGGGGAGATCCCGCTGCTCGAGTACGCCCCGGACAGCGAGCACGCCCAGGCGATGCGCGATCTGGCGAAGGAGCTCGCCGTATGACCACCAGCCCCCAGCGAGTCACCCGCGGCTTCGACATCAACGAGGACGGCTCGGAGAGCAAGCCGTCCCCGCGGCGTGTGCGGACCCGGCAGCAGATCATGGCCGGGGAGGGGAAGCGGCCGCCGGCAGCGGTGGCGTTGTCCGTTCTCGCGCACAACCCGTTCAACCCGCGCGAGGAACTCACCGACATCGAGGAGACCGCCGCCTCGCTTCGAGACCGCGGTCAGCTCCAGCCAGTCGCTGTCGTGCGTACGGCCGCCTTCCTCGCCGTCCACGCGGACCAGGCCGAGGTGATTGGCGAAGCCGAGTACGTCGTCATCGACGGCAACAGGCGACTGGCAGCCGCGCACGCGGCCGGCCTCACCGAGCTACGGATCGACGTCAACGACGCCCTGGCAGCCAGCGCCGCCGACATCCTGGAAGCAGCGCTGATCGCCAACGTTCACCGCGTGGATGTGCAGCCGCTCGATCAGGCGAAAGCCATCCAGGAACTCCTTTCCGTCCACGGCACCCAGTTGGCAGTGGCCAAGCGGCTCGGGAAGACCGCGGGCTGGGTATCCCAGCGGCTGGCCCTCCTCAAGCTCCCTGAGGAACTGCAGGAGAAGGTCGACAAGGGCGAGCTGCCGGTCCGTGAGGGCCGTCGCATCGGAGGGCTGCCCGCCTCGCAGCAGCAGGCCGAGGCCAGCCGCGTGCTGAACGCACCGAAGCCAGCGGCGAAGCCCCGCAGTCGGCGCGACAGCAAGGCAGCCGCTGCACACCCTTCTACAGTTGCGTTGCCTGACCAGTCGAAGGGCGAGCGAGAGACCTCCGGGCCGAGCTCAGATGTTTACCCGGTAAACACGGATGTGGCCCCCGACAGCGTGCCCGACCTTCCGTGGGCGGACCCGCAGTGGTTCAACGCGCGGCTCCGGCAGTACATGTCTGCCGAGCACCGCGAGGAGCTCACACTGTTGCTCATGGCTGACGCCTAGAGCCCGAGCGTTCCAATGTTTACCTGGTAAAGATCGCAGCGGCCGACAAGCAGACGGACCTCACCCGACGGTCAGGACCAGCCTCGCCTCTGACACGTTTACCGGGTAAACATGCGGCGGCTCCAGCCCGCCGCTCTCCGACCCAAAAACACGAAAGGGCCCGTACTCCGCGCGCGCGGAGTACGGGCCCTTATCTGGTGCTCAGTCTGATAGCCGGCGGCCACCCTCCAGGTCGCAATCGTCGGTCCGCACAGCAACGTCGCTGCGGCCCGCCTCAGTGCCCGGCCTTCGGCGGGCGGCCAGCATGGCCGTGAACTCCGCAACCGCCTTCTGGTCGCCAGGGTCAAAGGGGCCGGGCCCGTCTGCGCACCGGCGGTAGCGGGCCGTCACGTGCGCGCCGTCCGGCGGCGCAGCAGCGTCCGGATCCGGCAGCGGAGCGAGGCACGCTCTTCGTCCTCCTCGATGGCGTCGGCGAGCAGTTCCTCGAGCTCGGTCATGTGCTCTTCGGCGAACCACTGGGGCTGGTAGTCGTCGCCGTGGCAGACCGGGCACAGGTGCTCGTGGCCGTCGAACTCGTGCCACGGCGCGCAGCCGACGTCCTGACAGTCCGGCCGGGTGGGGTCCTCACCGATGCCGGAGCAGTACGGGCAGCGGGTGAAGCGGTAGTCGATGGGGGCGCCCTGGTGGAGGTCGGTGTGGAGCTGGGCGAGGCCGCGGACCCCGAGTTCGCGTAGCAGCGCGTCGGTAGCGAGGACCTGGCGGTCGATGCCGGTGTCGTGGTGGTCGGCGAGCATCTGGACGGCGGTGCCCCAGGCGAGGGTGGAGCGGTCGATCGGCACGGCGTAGCTGCTGGCCCACGGGTCGGTGGGGTCGGCGTCGGTGGGCGGCGGGGCCAGCGCGGTGAGCGGGATGCCCAGGGTGGTGAGCTGGTCGGCGACGTCGGCGGTGCGGCGGGTGAACTGGTCGAAGACGGTGGTGGGCATCGGCCCTCACTTTCGACGGGGCCGCCGGGACCGTGGTGGTCCCGGCGGCCGGGCGGGTGGGGGTCAGCGGCCGGCCGGGGTGAGCGCGGCCCGGTGGTGGTCGCGGTGCGCGCTCTGCGCCGGTTCGGCGAGGACCCGCAGGTTGCGCGGATCGCCGACCGGGCCGCAGGAGCTGCACACCACGCAGTAGCTGCGGCGGCCGGCGCAGCCGGAGGCGGCGTCGCGGGGCTTGCCGGTGGAGGTGACCGCGTGGGTGCACTCGGTTCCGTCCGGGTGGAGCGCTGCGATTTTGACGGTGATGCGGGCCATGGGCGTGGGCTCCTGTTCGGGTTCGGGGAAGGGCAGCTGGTGGAGCGCGGCCGCGGGGGCGCGGCCCCGGGTGGGGCGCGGCGGGGTGGGCGGCTCGGTGCGGGTGAGCGTGGTCTCGGGGTGGAGTCCGAGCTGTCCGGCGGCGGCCGCGCGGGCGGCGAGGGTGATCGAGCGGGTGACCCGGTGGTGGCCGTGGTCGATCCGCAGGTGGCAGAGCTGGCAGGCGGCGAGCAGATTCGTCTCTCGCACGTCTTCGGGGGTGTGGTTGAGGTGGGCGGTGGTGAGGCCGACCACGGACCCGGTGTCGGGGTGGATCTCCTCGTGGATGGCGGGGCAGCGGCCGACGGGGTGCGTCAGGCCGCAGTGGCCCGTGCACTCGCAGCGGCCGCCCGCCCTCACGAACCGGATCCGCGCGCTGATCTCGTTCCAGTCGCGCGGGTAGCGGTGCAGGTTCTCGGGACGGATGGGCACGGCCGGGTCACTCGCCGCCGGCGGCCTGGCACTGCTCGAACGCCTCGATCAGTTCGCCCAGCGCGCTCGGGTCACCGGCGGTGCCGACCCAGACGCCGGCCTCGGTCCACACCGGGATCTCACCGGAGTCCTCAGCGTCGAACCAGCAGACGTACGGGCCGTACCGCTCGATGACGGCCGTGGCGACGGCGGCCGGGTCGGACAGCTGCGGCGCGGTCTCCAGCACGGCGAGCGTGTTGACGACCAGCCACATCGGCTCGTCCGGCGTGCGGGGCAGCCGGAGGTAGCCGGTGACGCGGACCTTGTCGCCGGGGACCAGGTCGTGGATGACCGCGTGCGCCAGCTCCGAGTCGACGACGCTGCAGGGCAGGATCATCTCGTCCGTGCGCTCGTCCGTGGGGGAGACGGTGAGGCGGAACCGGGCCGTGCTGCCGTGCACGTCGCCGGGCACAGTCTCCTCGTCCAGGAAGCCGTCCAGGGCTATCGCGTCGTCGGCCATGGTCAGCCGGCCTTCCGGACCGGCGCCTGGTGCGCGGCGTCGTACGCCTCCAGGACCCGCTTAGGCACCATGCCCTGGTCGGCGACCTGGTGGCCGTGCTCGCGCGCCCACGTCCTGATGGCGGCGAGCTCCTCCCGGGTGCGGCCGCTACCCAGGCCCGCCCGGATCGGGGTGGGCGCGGCGGCCGTGGTGGTGGTGCGGGTGCCGGCCTTCACGGTGCGCAGCTCCTCCTGCGCCTTCTCCAGTTCGGCCTTGGCCTTGGCGACCTTGGCTTCGGCCTCGCGCTGCGCGGCCTCGCTGTCGCGGCGGTCGGTCAGCTCGGAGAGGTCGGCGGTGATGCGGGCGGCGCGGCTGCGGACTCCGGCGGCCGGGTGCGCGGCCGCCCAGTCGAGCAGCTTCTGGACCGTGTTGGTGACGGGCAGCGCGATGACCGGGACTTCGATGGCCGGGGCGGTGGCCGGGCGGGGCAGTCCGAGGACCCGGTCGGCGATGAGGTCGCTGAGCTCGCTCTCTCTCAGGCCGGTGGCCTCGCGGATGGCCTGCTCGCTGTCGCCGTTGTTGTGCCTGGAGATCGCCATGGCCTCGTGCGCGGACAGGGCCGGGACGGCGGGGGTGTTCGTCATGGTGGGTGCGTCTCCGGTTTCCGGGAGGAGGGGGAGCAGGGCGGTGAGGGTGTCGGTGTCGGTGGGCAGCCCAAGGACGTCCAGGAGCAGCCCGAGGTCGTCCTTGTCGCGGGAGCTGCGGGCGGTGACCCGGGCCGCGGCGGCGAGCTGCTGCGCCGGGTTCGGGTCCAGGGGCAGCAACTCGGCTTCGAGGGCCTCGGTCCAGTCGGTGAACATCACGCGGCCTTGCCGCTGGCGACCAGCTCCAGCACGCGCAGGTTGGACGCCACCTGTGCCGGGGTGATCGGTTCCTTCCAGCGGTTGTACGGCGCGGGCCGGGTGGGGATGGCCTCCAGCTCCAGGCGGGCGAGCGCCAGTTCGCGGGCGGTCTGCGGGACAACGCGGGCCGCGCGCTGCCGCTCCCGCTGGCGTCGGTCCTGTTCCGCGACCACGCCGACCCAGTCCTCACCGAGCCGCGCCACGAGCTGATTGCGCAGCTGCGTGCGGTCGCGCTTGGTGGTCGCCGCCCACACCCCGCTTGTAGTCAGGGAGGGATTGGCCAGCGCCCACTTCAGGCAGTCCTTGACGATCGGGCAGCCGGAGCAGGCGTGCTTGGCCTGGGCGAGCGCCTTCTCCCGGGCGCGGGGTTCCTCGTCGGTGTCGTGGATGTCCTCGATCTGGAACAGGTCCGGGCTCGTACGGCAGCGCAGGATCTGGTCGGTCTCGGGGAAGGGAATCCGGTGATCGGCGAGGACGATGGCCGGCGCGTTGGGGAGGCCGGCGCGGGTGCCGCTCATGAGGTGCCCTCCGGAGCGAGGTGGGGGAGCTGGAGGAGGACCTGGTCCACGAGGTCCTGCGGAGGGCGCCACGGCCCGAGCTGTCCGCGCAGCCACGGGATCGGCAGCGCGAGCTCCTGGACGTCGACGAGGACCAGGTGGAACGCGTCGGGCTGCGCCCAGCGGGAGCAGAGGGCGGCGCCGGCGGCGTCCTGGTGGCAGTCGGTGAGACGGGCGACGCCGATGACGGCCCGGGTGGGCAGGGCGCGGCCGCGGATCGCGGTGGCGACCATCGGATCGCGCATCGGAGCCCGCTCGGTGGCCAGCCCGGCGTGCAGCAGCAGCCAGCCACGCCAGGACCAGGAGGCCGGGCGGTTCTCCACGTCCTTCCCGGTGAGGATGCAGGTCGTCCAGGGCTGGCGGATCGTGATGCCCCGGATCCAGGTGCCCGGGTCGGCGGCGGTGGTGGTCTCGCTCATGCCGCCCGCCCCAGCGTGTTGGTGCCCGGCCGTCCGGCGCGGCGGCCGTTGATGGACGGAACGGCGGCGTGCTGCGGCCCGGCGAGCACGGCGCGGCCGGTGTGCTTGCCCGCGTACATCGCGGCGTCGGCGGCCCGCTGGAGCACGCTCAGGTCCGTCGTGCCGAGGACGTCGGGGGAGGCGGCACCGACCGACGCGGCGACGTCAACCAGGACGCCGTCCTCGACCTCCACCGGCTGTGCGAGCAACTGCGTGAGCTGGGCGAGGCGGAGCTCGCGGCGGGCGGGTCCGATCCGGACCGCGACCGCGAACTCGTCCCCTCCGAGCCGGCCGACCGCGCCGCGGCTGCCCGCCCAGGCGGTGAGCCGCGTCGCGGTGGCGGCCAGGACGCGGTCGCCGGCGGCGTGCCCGCCGGGTCCGTCGTTGATCTGCTTGAAGTGGTCCAGGTCCACCAGGACCACCAAGGCGGCGTCGCCGTACCGGTCGGTGATCTGCCGGGCCTTGGCCGTGTAGCCGTCGCGCCCGAGCAGCCCCGTGAGCGGGTCGCGGCGGGCGGCGGACAGCTTGCGGTGCAGCGCGAGCGCGTGCACGGTCCAGCCGGTCAGCGGCATGGCGAGGGTGGTGATGAGCAGGGCACGTTGCCCGATGGGGGCCGGTACGCGCATGGTGGAGGCCATACTGGTCTCTCCCTCTCGTCTTGTACGGGATGGGTAGGCCCGAGGCAGGCGTCGGTTACCAGGCCGTGAGCGTCTGCCTCGGGGCGTATCTACAGCTCGTAGGGCTTCTTGCGGGTCCAGCTGTCCGGGTTGGACCAGCGGCCGGCCTTCGCCGCCGCCCAGTCCAGCTCCCAGCCGTCGCGGACCCCGCACGCTCCCCAGCCGCCGTCCTGCTGCCCGGGGACCTCGAGCCCGGCCTGCCGCGCGGCGAACGCCGCGTCGTAGACCTGATGGGCGCGCATCAGGGCCTCGTTGGCCGAGGACGCCTTGCCGGTGAAGACGTGCACACCGTGCTGCGCCCGGCTGGTGTCGTGTATCGGGACGTCCACCTCATAGAAATCCAGGTGCGGCATGACGCCCTCTCCTTCCTGTCGCTGGTCGTGGCGGAACACCGCGACCGCCCCGGCCGGTGAGGCCGGGGCGGCACGGAGGAACGCCGCGCTCGCGCGGACGGGGTCAGCGGTTCGCGGCCGCCGCCACGATCTCGGCGTGGTCGAACGCGAGGTCGGGGAGCGCGTCCAGGGGCCACCAGCGGGCGCCGGTGGCGTCGTCCCCGGCCGTCGGCTCGACCAGCGCGGGCAGGGTGGCCGTGTAGGCGACGCTGACGTACCGGCCGCGCGCGTCACGGCCGACAGCGTCGAAGGCGCCCACCTGCCGCAGGTCCGAGGCCGGGATCGTGATGCCGGCCTCCTCCTCCAGCTCGCGCACGGCGGCTTCCAGGCTGGTCTCTCCCTTGTCCACGTGACCGCCCGGCAGCGCCCAGCAGCCCGCGTGCGGGTCCCAGCCCCGCTCGATCAGCAGGACGTGCCCGGCGGCGAACAGGACGACGTCGGCGGTGTAGCGGATCGCCTCGTCGGTGGTGTCGGTGATCATCAGGTGTGTCTCCTGGTCTCGAAGAGGATGAAGGAGGCCGCCCCGGCCGGTCGGCCGGGGCGGCGCGGGAACGTCGGCGGGTGGTCAGGACGGGACGGGGGCCGGGGTGTCGAGTCCGGCACCGAGCAGCAGGCCGCGGATCGACTGCTCGTACTCGCCGGAGCGGATCCGGTCGAACATGAGCTGACCGGCGACCATGCAGCGCGCCCGCAGCTGGATCAGGGCGACGGCGTGAGGGTCGGCCCCGGCCTCGGTCGCGGCCTGCGCGGCGGCGTCACCGGCAAGCTGGTTGGCCGTCTGCAGACCCGCCTCGCGCCGGGAGTACCGCGCCCGCCAGTACGCCCAGGAGGTCAGGGCCCGGGTGTCGTCCACCCGCTCCTCCCACGCCTTGTACGTGCGGCGCGTGCCCTCGGGGTTGGCGGCCCACTCTTCGGCCCACTGCCGGGCGAGGTCGGGCAGCTGCGCGAGGACCGCCAGAACCTGCGCGCCGCGATGCCCGAACGCACGCCACGCCTCGACCTCGCGGACGACGCGGACCTGGTGGGACATCAGCCAGTACGGGGCGAAGTCGTTGCCCCAGTTGCCGGTCTCACCGAGCGGCTCGACCTCCCACAGCCGCACCGGCCAGCGCTCCTCCAGGCGCTCCAGGATCTCGCCGGGCCGGGTGTACATGTGGAAGTACGAGAACGGCTTGTCGGTGTACCACTCCTCGCCGGGGCTGGGGTGTTCGACGGTCTCGCCGATGTGGTCGGCGAAGTTGACGGTCGGGATGGTCGCGCCCAGGCCGCTGTAGTACGCGGCGAGGTGGGGGGTGGTGGGCGGGACCGTGCCGTCGGGCCGGGTCGCCATGTAGTGGACGACGGGGCGGGCGCTGCGTGCCATGAGGATTCCTCCGGGTCGGGTCGGAACGTGCTGGTGGGGTCGGGTCAGTTGCGGGCGGCTCGGCGCAGGGCGCCTGGGGTGGCGAGGAGTTCGGAGACCAGGTGCACGGCGGCGAAGCCTTCGCGGTGGAGCTGGGCGGCGTCGGGCAGCAGTTGGTGGTGCTCGCGCACGATGTGCGGCGGGACCACGCGGTCGCGGCCGGCGTTCTGTGCCTCCACCGTCGCCAGCGGGACGTCGAACAGGACGGCGACGGCGGGCCGCTGCCAGTAGCGGACGCGGGCAAGCAGATGGGCCCTGACGTGCGGGAGGACGTTGGTGGAGTCGACCAGCACGTTCAAGCCCCGGGAGAGGCGGGCGTCCAGGAGCAGGTTCTGGATCTCGGCGGCGACCGGCGTCGCGGACTGGTCGGCCTCGGAGTCGGTGGCCAGGCGCCGGTAGACGTCCAGGCACACACGCCAGCTGTCCGGGTAGCGGGCGGCGAAGGTGGATTTGCCACTGCCCGGCGGGCCGACCAACGCGCAGAGGCCACCGGCGGGGAGCTCCAGCACGTCCATCAGAGCCATCCGGCGGTGCGGGCGGTGGCCGGGCCGCGCAGCTCGTCCACGCGCGTGGCGGACTGCTCGGTCAGCTGGGCAAGGCGGGTGATCCGGCTGGCCGCGTCAGCGGCGGGCTCGGCGCGGATGAGGCCGGCGGCGAACTGCGCGGTGAGCCGGGCCAGCTCCTGGGCGTGCTTGGCGAGCTGCTCCAGCTCCCGGCCGACCGGGTCGGGGTGCGGGGTGACCTGCTCGGGCAGCGGCTGGTCGATCAGCCGCCGTACGACGACACCGAGGGCGTCGGCGACGGCGTCCAGGTCGCCGTCGGCGAGCCAGGAGTCGATGTCGTCGTGGCCCGCCAGGTCGGGGGTGTACTTCGCGTGGCACCGCCAGTCGGGGGCGGTCACGGCCGCCATGGTGAAGACGATCCGGCTGTTCTTGCGGTCCGGGTAGACGGTGAGGGCGCGGTCGGCGGCCGTGCGGGTGAAGTTCACCGGCCAGTTGGGGGCGCTGGGCGGACTCCACTCGTTTCCGACGATCTCACCGACGATCGCGATGAAGTGGTCGGGCGCGTGCGCGGGGGGACGGGGCATGGGGCCTCCTTGGATCGGTGGGCTGAATGGCCACCGCACCGCCCCGGCCGCGAGGACCGGGGCGGAACGGGCAGTCCGTCAGACCGCGTGGACGCCGGTGAGGTCGTCGTCCAGGACGTCGGCCATGTCGCTGTCGGCGGTCACCGGGACAGCAGGGAGGCCGGCAGCGCGAGCAGCGAGGTGGTGGCGGATCTGCTCCACGCCGGTGATGACGACCGGCTGTTCACCGTCGCCGGTCAGCAGCGTGAAGCGGGGGTCGCCGTAGCCGTGCTTGTCCTTGTCGCTGCGGTAGTGGAGCCAGACGCCAGGGGCGAGGTAGAAGGACGCTTCGCCGTTCTCGTAGCCGCGCCACCGGTCCTCGTTGCGCAGGAAGTTGTCGCCGTGGTCGATACGGATCGAGGCGCCGGCGGCGTGGTTCGCGGCGTCGTCCTCGGTCGCGGCGGCGACCTGGGTGAGGGCCTCGTCCAGGGTGTCGGCCGGGGCCGGGGCCGGGGCGCGGGTGACGCTGAGCGGGCTGCGTCGCATCAGCCGGCGCAGCGGGGCGAGGAGGAGTTCGGCGAGTCCGTCAACGGCGATGGCGCCGACGACGGCGGCCGCGCCGGCGAACGCGAGGCGGGCTCCCTCGGACCAGGAGGCGGGGGCGAGCTGGTATCCGATGTAGGCGCCACCGGCACCGCCGATCAGCGCGGACGCCGTGCTCGCGCCTTCGATCATCGTGTTGGCGACGGTGGTGGCCGTCTGGCGCAGGGTTGCGGTCATGATGTTGGGGCTCCTTCTTCTGTCAGTGCGCTCTGGGAGGGGAGGGGGCGTTGCTCCGGGGCGGCCGGGTTCGATGCCTGCGGCCGCCCCGGGCGCTCAGCTGGCCGCGTGGAGCGCGGCGGTGGTGCGGACGGTGTCCGCGAGGAGCACGGCGAGCTCGTGGCCGTGGTCGACGGCGTCCTCCAGACGCTCAATGAGCTCCGGGGGCAGGCCGCGGTTGCGGGCGCCGGTCAGGACGCCCTCGAGGTAGAGGACGTCGGCGAGGACGCGGCCGCGGACGTCCAGGACGCAGGCTGCACGTGCAGGACGTCGGCGTTCTTCGCGGTGGCTTGGGCCGCGTGGTCGGCGGCGGCGGTGTACGCGGTCTCGGTCTGCTCGGTCAGCAGCGCGTCGACCTGGAGGGTGTCGCCGTAGGCGCGGCGCCATCCGAAGCGGTTGGCGGCGGCGTCCATGAGAGTGCGGCGGGCGAGGGACACGGTGACCTCCGGGGGAGGGCCGGTCGTCCGGTCTCGGCTGACCGGGCGGACACCGCGCGGTCCCGGCCGCCGACGCGCGGCAGAACGGGACCGCACGGAGAGCGGCCGGTCAGCTCTCGGGGAGCTTCTGCAGGTAGAAATCCGTGCCCCACTGGGTGACCGAGACCTTCAGGACCTCGGGTTCGTCGTCGGCCAGACGCTCCAGTTCGCCCACGATCCACTCGTTGGTCCGCTGGAGGCTCAGGCGGTGGGTGTCGAGGTGGTACAGGCACAGACGCAGGCCCTCGTCCCGGCAGCGCAGGCCGCGGACGAGGGTGCGCAGCAGGTCGCGGGCGGCTTCTTCGTCGCGGCGGGCGGGGATCTCTCGGGGCAGCGCCCGGCAGTCGGCCGCGTGGGCGTTGGCGACTTCGGCCGCCTGCTCCAGGGTGAGCGGGCTGATGTCGCGCTTCCGGTACGCGGTCGCCTGGTAGTGGCAGCCGAGGCAGGACACCACGTGGTACCCGGCGCTGCGGACGACGAGCACGACCGCAGTGCCGAGGTTGTAGTACCTCTCGACGACGGTGACGCCCTCGGGCTTCCAGGTCTCGCCGGTCTCGGGCCACGGCTCGGGGGCCGGCGCTTCGACGGGCTCGGGGCGGCGGGCGAACAGGGTGAAGGCCATGGCTACTGCTCCTTCTGGTCGGACTGGGCGTGGACGCGGGCGGCGGCGATGATGACAAACGGGCTGGCGAGCGCGGCCGCGATACTGGAGAGGAAGACGAGCGTCGCGGCGACCTGCTGGGAGCTGTTCACGCCAGGGCTCCGATCGCCGCGATGGCCAGCAGGGCGAGCGCGGTGAGGATGACGTCGACAGCGCGGGCCAGGCGCTGGTACTTGCGGACCGCGAGGATGGACAGCGCCTTGATTCGGGCGGGGCGGGTGTCCTGGGTCATCGACTCCTGCAGAACGGTCTCCTCCATGCGCGCCCACTGCGGGAACGTCCCGGCGGCGGCGCGGCCGGGCACGGTCAGGCAGGGGCGGACGACCAGGAGAAGTAAGACAGCCGCGGCGGCCAGGGCGAGCGCGGCCAGGCCGCCGACGGCCTGGGTGAACAGCGGCAGGTCCTTGTCGGCGACGCTGGCCAGACCGGCGAGGACCGCACCGTCGAACGCGAGCAGCAAGCTGGCCTTGCTGTCGGTGCGGGCGATCTCGCCGGAGACGGTGGTGCAGGCGGCGTCCAGGTTCCGGTCGGTCGTGGCGGGGGCGGTGGTCACGGGCGTCTCCCGGGTTGTCCGGGCCGGGCTGTCCGGCTCCCCGTCACCACCCGGCCCGCAGGGCGCGGGGCGGGTGGATCAGGCAGCCGTCAGGGGTGAACGGTCATGCTGCGGCGGCCAGGTGGCCGACACTGTGGTGCATGTAGCTGCCGGGCGCGGCCTGGGTGCCGTCGTAGCACTCCAGGCACGAGCCGAGGGTGCGCAAGGGGAGGCAGTGGAAGTAGCGACGCCCACACGGGCCGGGGCACCGTTGCCGTGCCTCCATGGCTTTGTCGAGGGCGGCTTCCTTCGCCAGGGTCATCGGGATCTTGGGCAGGGCCCGGTCGATCCGATACAGCCAGGCGAAGCGTTTCCCGCGTCGGCACTCGATTCGGGCGACGGGTTCTTGGCCGCCGGGTCGTAAGCCCATGGCGCGCAGTTGGCGGCGGGTTGCGAGACCGGAGCCGGCCTGCCGCCACCGGTGGACTGGGAGGGAGCCGTCGCCGGGGTCGTTCGGGTCGACGTCGACCAGGTCCTCGTCCTGGTCGGCCATCACCGGCCCCAGGTACCGGGCAGGCGGCGCTGGGGCAGCGGATAGCGGGGGCCGGGGATGGTGGGGCGCGGGCGGCCGGTCCTGCGGCGCGGCCGGGGAATGAGCACGATGATCCCTCCAAGGCGAGGCAGTGGCTGGGCACGTACGGGGGAGCTCGCCGTCCCTGGGTCGGGGCGGCGGGCGCGGGTAGTTGAGGCCGGTCGGCCTGCCCGGGTCACCGGGACCGGCCGCCCCGAGGTGCGGGGCGGCGGTGCCGGTGGCCAGGCGGAGCGGCCGGAGCTGGATCAGAGGGCTGCGGAGAGGACCGCGAGGACGATGGCGGCCGCGGCGGCGATGGTGAGGGTGGCTGCGGCGGATGCCCACAGGGGGTGGCCCACACCCTTGGGGGTTTTGAGGTCGGCGAGGTTGTCGGCGATCCGGGCGTGCAGGGCGGTGAGCGGGCCCAGGGAGGCGTACCAGCGGCCGAGTCGGTCTATTTCGCCGGCGCTCTCGCCGTCGGGGAAGTGGCCGCCGTGGAGGGCCTGGCGGTGGGCTACGGCCTCGGCGGCGACTTCGTTGGGGTGATGGACCGTCGGGGAAGTGGTCGAACAAACGGGGCAGCGGTAGAGGTAGCGACGCACGTGGCTTGGGCTCCTGTTGGTTGGGATGGATTCGGGCAGGACAGTGCGACGCCCCGCCCGGAAGGGTTCTCCGGGCGGGGCGCGGGGCTGGGTTGGGGGTTGGTGTGTCTGCGGCCTTCTACGCGTTCTCGCGGCTGGCCGCCGGGCTGGACGTCTTCGGCCGGTGGGCCTGCTGCGCGCCGCTCAGTTGTTGATATGCCTGCGCACGTCGGCGACCATGCGGAGGATTTCGTGTGCCATGTCGGCGATCGCCTGGAGCTGCCGGTCCACGTCCGCCGGGTCATTCCCGGTGAAGGAGAACGAGCGGTCGTTGTTCGGCTTGGGGTCGGTGAACGAGAACGACACGGGCAGCTCCAGCCGGTTCAGATGTTCATGTGGTGGGCGCGCCGGATGGCGGCCTCCCACACGCTACGCACCTGGGCGCCGCTGTGAGAGTCGTTCCAGGAGGGGATCGACTCCCACGCCTTGCCGTGCTGCCGGCGGGCCTCGTCCAGGAGCAAGTTCCCCGCGTCCCGGTAGGCGGCGTTGCGGGCGCCGGCCGCTGCTCGCAGTGCGCCGATGGAGCAGCGGGCGCCCTCGGGGTGGATGAGCCTGTGCTTGGCCCAGCCGTGGGTGTCGAGGAACGTGAGCGCGTCGGTGAGGGTCTTCTCCACCGGGCCGGTCAGGCGCACCGGCGGGGCCGCGGTGAGGGGAGCCTGCACGGGAGCCGCCGGGACAACGGCGGCGGGTTCCGGGGTGGGGTCGGGGTCGAGGAGCTGGAACGCCTTCGCGTACAGCTTGGGGTCGATGGGGGTGAAGGTGGTCTCGGTGCGGGTGTTCATGCTGCCCTCCACAGGCCGTTCTCGTTGGTGACCTTGTTCTGCTTCTTCAGCTCCGACAGGCGCGGCTTGATGCGATTGGCGGGCGTCTCCAGCTTTCGGGCGATGGTTTCGGCGGTCATCGGGATGGAGTGCTCCTGCAGGAGCTCGAGGATGCGCGGCTTGATCAGTTCCTGTCCGTCAGACGACCCCGCGGCTCCCCCCGGCCTGGCGGGTCCGGCGGGCGTGGTGGGTGCGTGGGGGCCGGCGGGGGTGTGGTGGGGCGCCTCCTGCGAGGAGGGGGCGCCCTCGGCTGCGGCGAGGAGGTCGGCGAGGCTGCCGATCAGGTTCTTGCCGCGTTTGTCGACCATGGGCGTCTGGGCGATTGCGTCGCGCTCGCGCCAGGCGTCGCAGTACTCGATCCCGACCGGCCGCTCGCCTCCGGCCAGGGAGACGGGCGGCACATCCAGGTACAGGGAACGGAACTGCACTGCCTGCGAACCGGGGGTGAGGAGGTATCCCAGACCGAAGGTGCCATCTTCAGGCTTGGCGGCGGCCTTGGTGGCCAGGCCGCTCATGTCCCGGTCGGCGACCTTGGCGTACTGGCCCGGCCACTGCGAGGGGATCATCGACAGGTCGATGCCCTCCGCGCCCTCCACCGCGTTCGCCCCGACCAGCGAGCCCTGGCCCTTGGCGCAGCGCAGGAACACCGCACCGCCACCGATCAACAGCTGGGAGCGGATGACCGTGGAGTTGCCGAGGTCTTCGGCCAGCGGGGTCTGGGTGGCCAGGACGACGCCGATGCCCCGCTTGAGGGACCGGCGGGTCAGCTGCTCCACGATCGCCTTGGCCTCCAGGTGATGCGGGGAGGAAGCCGACAGCAGCATGTGCGCCTCGTCGACGACGAACAGCAACAGCGGGTCGGTGAAGGGGAACGCGGGGGAGCGGTAGCGGGCCTCGCGGTCGAGCATCAGCGCGTAGGCCAGGCGCAGCGCGCCCATCGCCTCGTCCAGGCCGTCCCCGAGGTAGGCGGACAGCGAGGCGCCGGCGATGGTCCCGGCCTGCGGGGAGGCGAGGACCACCGCGATACCGGAGCGGTGGGCGGAGAGCAGGATCTGCTCCAGCAGTCCCGACTTGCCCGACCGGGACCCGCCTACGAGGTAGAGGTGGCGGGCGCCGGAACCGGGCTGCGCCAGCGGCAAGAGGGCGGCCCGGCCGTCGACGTAGGTGCCGGCGCGGACGTAGCCGCGCGAGTCCATCGACAGCTCGTCCACGACCGCGGAGAGCATCGTGCCGTGCATCAGCGCGTGCTCCTTCATCACGCGCACCCCCACCTGCGAGGGCTTGTCCGTCGGGGCCAGGGCGATCTGGATGGTCGACAGGTTGAGGTTGCCCGCGAGGTCCTGGATGTTGACGGTCCCGATCGCCTTCCGCTCGCGGGTGGCGATCCCTTCCCAGTCCTTCGGCCCGTCGTAGCGGGTGAGGGTCAGGGTGGTGCCGGGCATCGCCCCCTCCGGCACGCCGACGTACGCCGCCCACTGCTCCTCGGGCGTTGTGGGGGCGCCGGCCGTGATCTGCGGCTGCTCCGCCGGAACCTTTAGGTGCACGGTGACGGGCAGCGCGTTAGGCGCGTAGTGCTTGGGGTCGCCCAGCTCGACCTGGGAGGTGGGGACTCCGTAGACGGAGGCGATGTCAGCCGCCTTCACCCGCACCTGCTGCCCCTGCGGCAGGGTGATGATCCCGGTGAACGCCACGTGGTCGCCGTCGATCTCCAGGCCGACGTGCTCCAGGTTCGCCCCGGCCTGGATGAGGGTGCGGCCCTCGGTCTGGGTCGGGCCGGAGATGAACTCGCGCCAGTAGGCGGTGATGACCTGGGCCTGCGACGTCTGCCCGACCGCCGCGCCCGCGCCCGTGGCCGTGGGCAGGAGGGCGGGGGTGTGGCCGGCGATGTTGCGGTGGTGGGCCAGGGCGGCCGCCCCGGCCGGGACCGCGAGCCCGAGGGCGATCAGCGGGTTCATGCCGCTGGCGAGGACCTCGCCTGCGGCGATGCCGCACCCGGTGGCCGTGAACCCGCACGCGATCAAAGACCGCAGAACGGGAGCGGAGGTATCGACGGCCCACGCTCCCGCTCCGGCCGCCGCGGCGACGAGGGCGGACCAGGGGCCGGCGACGAGAGGCACCACCGCGAGTGCGGCGGGCGCGTACTGGATGAACTGTGCTCGGGTCGGCCCCACGGTCCTGGACTCCTTAGTTCTGGGTGTAGAAGGCGGCTTCGGCCATGTCGACGGGGGATGTGGCGACCGCGTCGGCGATCCCGCCGTGGTCGTTCTCGGTGGTGGTCTTCGCGTCGTCGGCAGCCGCGGAGGCGCTGTCGGCGGCGGAGGTGTACTCGCCCGCCGCGTCCTTCACGCCGGTCATGGTCAGCGCGGCGTCGGCGAACTCACTGGTGGTCGCGTCGTCGACGGCCAGCGCCTTCATCGTCTCGGAGGCGTCCAGCATCTGCTCGGCGGCGTCGTCGATGTCGGAGGCGAGCTGGGTGACGGTCTGGCCGTGCGCGTGAACCTTGTGGGTGAGCCAGGCCAGCTTGGTGCGCAGGGCCGCGTAGTTCGCGGCGTCCTTCAGGGTCTCGGTGGCGCTCATGCGGTGCTGCTCCTCTTCTATCGGGCGTTGTAGAAGTCGCGCTCGGCGGGCTTGGTCAGGGGGGAGTCGGCGACGGCCTTGAAGATCGGCCCGTGGCGGAGCTCGGCGTTCGCGGACGCGGTGCGGCACGCCTCCTCGCCGCCCTGGATCTGGTCGTGGACCTTCTTGGCGGCGGCGGCCTGGAGGTCGAGCTGCTCCTTGAGCACCTCGCACTTGCCGATCAGGTTCGCGCCGACGCCCTTGGCGGTGATGTCGGCGATGAGCTCCTCGCAGTCGGCGGCCAGCTGCGAGGACTCGTCCACGAGGTCCAGGCAGGTCTCGGTGCTGGCCTGGCACAGGGTGGCCGAGCCCTCGGCGAGGTCGATGACCTGGGTGAGGGTCATGACCTCACCGCCGCTGTAGGTGCGGGACTTGCCCGCGGCGGTCGTGACGTGCACGCCCTTGTCGTCGACGGTCGCGGAGTGCGGGGTGGGCGGGTTGGGCTGCATCGCGGGGTCCTTCCGGATGTGTTCGGGCAGCGGAACAGAACGAGGCGGCGGGACGGTGCCCGCCGGGGGAACTGCCGACCCCGGCACTCCCACCGTCGGCGGACTCGCCGGCGGAGGAGGAGCCGTCGGCGGGGTCGAGGTAGGCGGGGTCGGCGGCGCAGTCGGCGGACTCGTCGGAGGTGCCGAAGACGTCGGTGCCGAAGACGTCGGTGGCGGGGTCGTCGGCGGCGGGGGAGCCGTCGGCGGCGCAGTCGGCGGGGTGCTGGTCTTGGGCGGCTTCGTGGTCGTGGAGGGCCCTGGGGTGGGCCCGGCGGAGGTGGAAACGGAAGGCTTGCCGCCCGGCTTTTTGAGATATGCCGAGCGCCAGCCGTCCCGCAGGCCACCGGCCCAATTGGCACCCGCCAGCAGGCCGTAATGTGTTTTTGCCGCCACGTTGTACGGGGCATTCCGGAATGTTTCCGGGGCCCGGGTCGGCTCCCATTTCTCTTTTGTTTTAGCTGGTGGTTTCTTGATTCCAGCCTGCTCATATTTCCCGTTCGTTTTCTCCACGCCGAACAGGTAGCTGATGGCGAGGAGCAAGAAGAGTTCCATGACCCTCCCTTCTGTGACTCTGCGTGATTGTGGATGGGTTACCGGTTACCGGTTACAGGCCCACAGGACCCCGGTTCGGACCCTCCAGCGGGGGGTTCGGGGCACTCCTGGAGGCTGTAACCGGTAACCGGTAACCACGCTTGCTCACTCAGCGCGACGACGAGCCGATGTTGCTCACGGTCGTGTTCGCCGTGTTGAACACCGACTCCAGCGTGCTGCGGATCTCCTCGCTGAACGGCGTGTACGGCAGGAAGATCCCGGAGACGATCAGCATGATGCAGATCGCCATCTGCTTTCCCTTGGTCTTCTTGAAGGTGAAGAAGAGGGCCCAGCAGAACAGGGCGAGGGCGAAGAACTGAAGCGTCATGTCACGCACCCTTCTCGAAGGTGAATCCCTTGTCGTTCATGGGGGTTACCGCGCCCGAACCGGAGGGCACGGAAAGCTTCTTGTAGGCGATGAATCCGCCCCCTCCGACGAGCGCCACCCACAGCCACGGGCTGGAGGTGATGCCGCCGCCGGCACCGTCATCGGCGGGCTTGTGGGCCTTGGAGGACGTGCCGCTGAAGACCGGGGCGTCGCACTGGGGGATCCTCGAAATGTCGTACGAGGCGGCCTTGGCTACCGCCGCCGCGCGCAGCTTCATGCACTCGCGGTAGACGGTCATCTCCCGCTCATACACGGCCTTGGCCGTGGCCTCCTCGGTCTGCGCCCGCTGCTTGTCGGCCTCCGCCGCGACCAGGGCGTTCGCGGCGTCTTCCTGGGCGCGCGCCCGCTCCTGGGCGGCCTGCTCGGCCTGCATGTTGGTGACGGTGATGACCGTGCCGCACACGGCGACGACGGCGATCGTGCCGCACACGGCGAACGCCGCGGTGTTGCGGCGCATCCCGTCGACCGCGGCGGAGAAACGCGAGGTGGCGGGCTTGTTCGGCTTCTCCGGGGCCTCGGGCGTCGGGGGGGTCGGGGGGGTCTGGGGGTTCATGAGCTTGAACTCCTTGTCCCAGTCGATGCCGGACATGGCTGCTGGCTCCTTCTCGGTGTGGTTCGAGCCCGCCCAGGCATGCCGGAAGCGGGGTCTGATCAGGGGAAACGTGCTGCACTGAACGGGTCGGCTGCTTCCGGCAGTCGCAAGGAGGGCCAGCCCGATTACCGCGGGCTGGCCCTCCTTGGTGTGTGCCGGACGGGTGGGTCAGGTGAGGTGCTTGTCGGCGTCCTCGGGCCGCAGCAGGCCGGCCTCCTTCAGCAGCCGGACCGCGCGGGGCAGGTTGACCGAGAGGTCGGTACGGGCCCGGTAGAGGGTGACGTAGCCGTCCTCGTCTCGCGGCAGTGCCTGTACGAGCGGGAGGAGTTCGGCGTCCGTACGGACGGGCGTACCGGGTCGGTCCGTACTGGCTGTACGGCCCGTACCGCCGGTTCCGGTTGCGCGGGAGGAGGCGGTCGCCGTACCGGTACGGCCGCCCTGTACGGCGTCGGGGCCGAGCTGGGTACGGACGCTGACCGTGCTGGTGCGGTCCTGTACGGCCGCGTGAGCCGTACCGGTACGCCCCTGGGGCGCCGTACCTGTACGCGCCGCCCCGTCAGGGGTGGTGTGTACGCCGTATGTACGGTCGCTGTACGGCCTGGTCAGCGCCCCTTCGCCTCCGTCGTGGTGCGAGGGGTGCGAGAGGGCGTGTGCAGGGTCCGTACCGTCGTGTCCGGTGCCCGTACCGTCCGCTCGTCCGCCGTTGTTCGCGGTGTACAGGTCGCTGTGCGCGGGCTGCGTACGGCCGGACGCGATGCTGTCCGTACCGTCCGTCCGGCGGTGCGTACCGGTACGGGCGGGCGTTCCGTTTCCGCCGTCCATGTCGGTACGGACCGGCGTACCGGCGGCCGCACCGGACGGCGTGTTCGTACCGCCGTGGCCGTCCGTACTGTCGTCGTGCATGAGGGTGTGTACGCGCCAGATGACGGCCACGAAGATCAGGACGACGAAGGTGGTGAGCTGCCACGGAGCCGACCCGCCCTCGGGGACGAGGTGCGCCTGCTCGGAGAGGTGGAAGACCACGTTGGCCGAGGCCATCAGCAGCAGCGCCGGCGCGATGTCGCGCTTGGTGCGGAACGCGGTGACGCAGTAGACGTCGATCGACACCGGCAGGAGCGGGGCGACCCATTCGTTGATGCCGACCATCCGGGCGAGCTCGTACTCGCCGGAGGCGGCGAGCCCGACGCCGGCGGCCAGCGCGACCCACGGCGCCGCCTTCCACAGCTTGCCGCCGAGGTTCTGGCGCCAGCCGCGCCACTTCGAGGCGGACTTCTTGGCCTCGCGGGCCTCGGTCAGCAGCCGGCGGGCGCGGGCCTCGTCGGCCTGCGCCCGCTCGGTGATGCCCTTGGCCTTGCGCTCGGCCTCGGCGGTGATGCGCTCGGCCTCCTTCTGGGCGGCCGCGCGCAGCTCCTGAGCAACCGTCGTCGCCTCGGTGCGCAGCTTCTCGCGCTGCTGGTCGCACGCTGTCTTCAGTCCGGCGAGCTCCTCGGCCAGGGCCTGGCGCTTGGCCGCGGCCTCGGTGTCGAACTTCTCGCCGAGCTCGCGGAGCTCGGCGCGCAGCTCGGCGCGGGCCGTCTCCGCCTCGGTGTGGACGGCGGCGACGTGGGCGTCGGCCTCGCGGCGCCGCTCGGCGGCGGCCTCGACCGCGTCCGCGTACAGCGTCTCCGCCTCGGTGCGCCGGGCGTCGTACTGCTCGGCGGCGGCCTTGGCGAGCTGGGTGTGGCGCTCGCGGGCCTGGTCGATCTCCTTCTGTGCGGCGGCGAGCAGGGTGTCGGCCTCCTCGCGGGCGCGGGCGAGGATCTGACCGGCCTCGTTGCGGCGGGTCTCGACCAGGGCGGCGATCTCGGTGAGGTCGGCCTCGGCCAGGCGCCGCAGGTCGGCGATCGCCGTCGCGGTGGCCTGGTGGTTGGCGGTGGCCAGCTCGGTCAGTTCCGTGACCTGCGCCCGTGCCTGGGAGAGGAGCTGGTCGGCGCGGGTACGGGCGTCGGCCAGGAGCCGGTCGGCGTCGCCGCGCAGCTGCTGCGCCTCCTGGCGCACCCTCTCGGCCTGGGTGGTGGCCGCCGCCCGCTGGGCGGTGGCCTCCTCCTGGGCGCCGGCGGTGACGGCCTCGGCGCGGGTGCGCGCGTCGGACAGGAGGGCGGTGGTCTGCTCGTGGGTGTCGGCGACGGTGCGTGCTGCCTGCTCCTCGGCCTGCGTCTGGAGGGCGAGGGCCTGGTCGCGGGCGGTGTCGATGATGTCGGCGGCTCGGTCACGGGCGTCCGCGACCCTGGCCAGTGCCTCCCAGTCCGTCTCCGGCACCGCCGTCGTGTCCGGGACGGTCTCCGTCTCGGGGGTCGGGGGCGGGGCCTGGGCGGGCAGGGTGGCGGCGGCGGGCTGCGCGGCCGTCGTGGCCGTCGTCTTGGTGCGGGCGTTGGCCCTCTTACGGGTTCGTGTGGCGGCCACGCCGCCTCCTTCCAGGTCGGGTGCCGCCCCGGGAGGCCCGGGGCGGCGGTTGTGCGGGGTGGGTGGGTCAGCCGCGCGGGGCGGGCAGCTCCGGCGTCGTGTTGGCGATCGCGTGCTGCCGGGTGAGCCACGCCATCGCGGCTGCCGTCATGTCGTCGGCGGCGGCGTCGGCGTGCAGCGGGGCGGTGTCGATGTCGCGCATCGCGTCGGCCGGCGGCAGCAGCCGCATGTAGTCCGACCGCACCTGGCTGATCACGCGGCCGGAGACCAGGGCGAACAGGTCATAGCCGCCGGTCATCCAGGTGTACGTGATCTTGCAGACGAAGGTGTGGTCCGGCTTGCCCGCCCAGAACAGCGCCGGGTCGCGCTACAGGACGAAGTCACCCGTCTTGAAGACGGTGGCGGGGCTGGTCTTCTCGGTGCTGGTACGCACAGACGCCTCCTCAGCGTGTTGTGTCCGGACTGTCCGGCTCCCCTCGCCCCGTCCGTACCGGCGCACAGGCCGGGACGGGCGGGGGAGGCAACCGACAGGCGGGAGGTGGGTCATTCGACGCCGATGAAGCGGAACGCCGCGAAGGCGGTGCCGCGCGGGTCCACGGTGGCCTGCACGATGCGGTCGGCCTCGCCGGTGTCGCCGCGGTTGACGGCGTCGGCCGCAGCCCGGGCCGCGGCCCAGTCGATGCCCGCCGCCAGCGTCACGGTGGTGGCGGGGCGGTGGAACCGGGCGCGCAGTGTGCGCCAGGCCCGGCGGAGCGGGCGTCGGCGGCGAGCCCGGTTCACCCGGGCGGTGGCGTCGCGGTGCCCGAGCTCGTGCAGGATCTGCTGGGAGTCGTAGTCGGCGGCGGTCCAGCCGTCGCGGCGGATGGTGCGCATGGTGCCTCCTGGAGGAAGGTCGTCGGCCCAAGCCGATGCCCGGTAGAGGGCGTGCGAAAGGCCGGCGGCCCGTCAGGCGGGCGGCAGGTCAGGGCGCGTGCGGTCAGGCGGGCAGGGATCTTGGTCGGGCTCCCGGCAGGCGGTCGTGGTGGCCGGGAGCCCGATGGGCGGCGGAGCGACGCTCGGGGTCAGATCAGCAGACCGGGCACTGCGGGCTGTCGTACCAGCCGCTGCACCTGGAGCACTGCCACAGGTGCCGCAGGGGCGCGGCCAGGACGGCCAGGACGGCCAGGAAGGTCTTCATGCCGCCGCCCCCTTTCCGTCGCGGGCCCGGTTGCGGGCGGCGCGGCGCTTCATCGCCCGCCGCTCGTCCTCGCTGAGCCCGCCCCAGACGCCCTCGTCCTGACCGGACTTCAGCGCCCACTGCAGGCACGCCTCCATGACCGGGCAGCGACGACGGCAGACGGCCTTGGCTTCCTCGATCTGCAGCAGGGCCGGGCCGGTGTTGCCGATGGGGAAGAACAGTTCAGGGTCCTCTTCGCGGCAGACCGCGCTGTGGCGCCAGTCCATCGCGGCTACCGCCTCTGTCCGACGAGGGTCATGTCGGCGAGCGTGCGGCGGGCCTTGCGGCTGGCGTCGGCCGCGCGGCGGTCGCCGTCGACGACGAGGTGGCGGACGAGCTGGTGGAACGCGGTGAGGTCCTCGGGCTCGTAGCCCTTCTTGTTGTCCGCGTCCTCGATGTCGTCGATGATCCCGGCGTTCGGCCGGGGTACCGAACGTGTCATGCTGAGCTGCATCAGGTCCTCCGAGTCAGGTCCTGGACAGGCCCCGGGGGCGCAATCCCCGGGGCTGTCGTCGTGTTGGCGGGTCGTACGACCGGCCACGACCAGCGGCCATCCCCTTGGTGCAGTAGGGGGTGGCCGCTGATCGTGGGCGTCCGTCCGGGCTGGCTGGTCAGGCGGCGGCGTACTCGGGGCGGCATCCGGAGCGGATCGTCCGGCGCAGGCGGTCGGCGTAGGGGAGCAGGACGTCGACCAGGCGCTCGCGGACGCGGGCGGTGATGGTCGGGTCGGCGGCGAGGATGTCGCGGCCGGCGTCGACGCGGGCGGTGATCTCCGCGCCGTGCGCGAGGGCGAGCTCGTGGCGGCGGTCGGGCGGGACGGTCAGGACCGCGGCCGCGTACCGGCGCATCTCCCGTGCGGTGCCCGCGGGTTCGTACATCTCCAGCGGCGTGCCCCAGACGGCGTCGAGGTCGACCTCGGCGTCGGTGAGGTCGACGGGGAGCGGGACGTCGAGCTCGTCCAGGAGCGCGAGCGTCTCGGCGTCGAACACCTCGCCGCTGCTGGGCCAGTGAGATGTCAGGGTCAGGGTGGCGGGCATCGGAACCTCCAGGGTGCGGTGAGCGGGCAGGGACGGGAGCAGACGGCCCCGGCCTCGGCCCCCGCGCGATGCGGGAGCTGAGGCCGGGGCCAGGGCGGTTGTGCGGGTCAGGCTGCGAGAGCGGGCTTGCGGCGGCGGGCGCCGAAGGCGGGCTTGCGGCAGCGGGCGGTGTACGCGGCGGCGGTCTCGCCCGGGGCCGGGGCGGGCAGCTCGACCCGGACCTTGGCCACCAGCTTGGTGTGTTCGGACTGGTCGGCCGGGGTCAAAGGGCGGCGCCAGAGCGTGGCCAGGTGCGTGTAGGCGGCGCGGGCGAGGTGCTCGTCGAGGACGTCGCTCGCGGAACGGTCCGGGGCGGCGTCGGCCAGGACGCGCAGGGTGCTGGCGGCCAGGGCACGGACGGAGCGGTCGTCCCCGGCGTCCTGCCCGATCATGGCCGGCAGGGCGCCAGCGGGTCCGTCGACGGCCCGACCGCGCGTGGTGGGGATCGCGTCGGCGGGAACCGTACGGGCGGCGTCGGCCTGGCGGGCGGCGGGCATCGCGCGCTCCCATTGGGCTCGCCGGTCGGCGGGGCGCTCCTGCGGCCGGGCGACCTTGAGGGTCTGGACGGTGGCGCGGCGGTGGCGGGTGACGTCGACGGCGAGGCGCTCCTCGCGCGCCCACTCGTCGTACTGGCGGCTCCAGGTGTCCGGGGTGATGTCGACGTCGACGATCCTGTTGCTGGAGTTGCAGCGGATCGCGGCGTCGACGTCGGCCTTGCCGGTGTGGTGCGGGACCGTCTTGAGCAGGTAGGTGCCGCGGTGGGGGGTCACGGCCACCCAGGTCTTGCAGGCCGGGCAGACCAGCGAGATGCGGCGCTTCTGGGTGGACTCGACCCGCCGCATGTCGATGTGGCCGGGCGACAGGGTCGAGAGGACGATCGCGTCGAGGGGGCTGACACGGGAGGTGTGGGTGCGGCCCCGGCGCTTGGCGGCCTTGGGCGTGGCGAGCTCGGGCATGGCGACTCCTCGGCAGGAAGAGGGAGGGGTGTTCGCGGGGGCGGATGCTCTCTCCACCCACCAGGTCCACGAGCCATCGGCCCGCGTCCCGGCGGATAGACAGCGCATCAGCGCTGATGTCGTGCACGCAGTCCTGCCAGGCCGGGGGGTTTGGTCTTGGCTACCGCCTCCGGCCGCCTGCCCGACTCCGAAGAGACGAGCTGCGGGACTGCGATGGTGCAGTGGTACGTACGTCTTCACTGTTGGCGCCGGGTAGGCGACCAACCATGTCGACGTGGATAACCTAACCAGTACAATCGCTACCGTGTCAACCAGGTTGGGCAGGCTGTCCCTTCGAGCGAGGTGGCTCTACGATGTGGCTCATGACGGACGAGGCCATGCAACCCTTCGAGCGCATCGCGCAGGACGTGCGCGAACAAGTTCGGCTCAGGCAACTCAAGCCCGGCGACAAACTGCAGAGCACCAGGGAGCTGGCGAACAAGTACGCCGTCGCGCCCGGCACGGTGCAACGCGCCTTCGCCGAGCTCCGACGGGACGGGGTCATCTACTCCCACACCGGCCGCGGGAGCTTCATTCGCGAGAACGCCCTCGATGCGCTTGCCGACCCGAATGCACAGACCATCAGGCGCCTCGAGGAGCAGATCGCCGATCTGGCTGCGCGGCTCGAGCGGGTTGAGCAGAACCAGAGCAGCGGTTCGGATCAGTCCTGAGCCCGACCACGACGCCGTACTGCCTCGTTCTCCTGTAGCGGTAACCACGGCTCCCCCGTTCGTCATCGGCATCACTTCGACGGAGATCAGCTTCGGGGTCGCGGGCGTCTCAGCGAGATGTCCCGGCGTGGAAGGGGTGTAGCAATAGCGTCGCAACAGGGCTCTTCCTGCCTGGCAACAGAGCGTCATAGGGGTGTGTAGTGATCGCAGTTGAGCAGTGGACAGGCGAGGAGGCACTGCTGTTGCGATCAGTAATGCGCGCGTCGGTGCGGGGGTTCGCCGATCACCTCGGGATCAGCCCACGGACGGTTTCGCACTGGCAGAGGAACAGGGCCAGCGTGTGCCGTCCGCAGATGGCGCAGATCCTCGACACGGCGCTCAACCAGTGCACCCCCGAGGAGCAGGAGGCGTTCCGCCTGCGCCTGGCGGTCCTTCACGGCACCGCAGTCGCGGCCGCGGCCTCGGCCGCCGACACTCCGCAGCCGATACCTTGCACCGTCGTCTCCCACAAGTTCCTGCCGGCCTACGTGGGCGAGCGGATCGCCCCCCTGTACGCCGTCGGCGCTCCCGCGCCGTCTGGCCCGGGGGGCTTAGAGCGACGGACGCTTCCGGCCGGACACCGCTCAGCTCAGTCGTCCTCGGTCCACGTCTACGGGTGCGGCGTCGCCGTAGTGCACCTGGAAGAGCATCACCGCGTCGAATCGCTGACCGATCTGGCAGTGTGGCGATACCGCACCTATCTGCAGGAACCCGCCTGGGCGGGCAAGCAGATCACGGAGCTCATGAGGCTCCATGCTCCCGAAGGAGCACCGGCTCCCGAGGTGCCCGCGCCGCAGTACGTGCTGTCGGTCTACGAACTCCGCGAGAACTCCTGGGCGGGCGCGGGTCTGGACACCGCGCTGCAGCTCCTGGCCACGCCCTCTGTCCTGGTCAACCGCCAGGACCCGGAGAACGTCGTCTCGCTGGGGCCGGACGTCGAGGCCGCCAAGTTCCGCGAGGGCTGGTCTCACGCCGAGGCTGTCCCCTTCGGAGGCGGCGTCTCGCAGGGTGTCGCCGGCTGGTCCGGAGTCTCCTACCACCCTCAGCCGGATGAGCGCGCCCTCACGACGGGCCAAATCGTCGCTCTGGAGCTGGATGTCCAGGCGTTGTGGGCCCTCTCCTCCCACGTCCTGCACACCATCGAGGACGGCCACGACCCGGTGATGCCGCCCGAGTACGGCTGGCGATTTCTGCGGAGTGCGTACTACCGACTCACAACCGCCCGTCCCACCGAGACGGCTCAACACCGCGTGATGCGCGAAGCGATCTTGACCACGAGCGAGCTCCCCGATCGGCTCCGCGCCGCTCAGGACGCCCTCCGAGACAGCAACCCCTGATGGCCATGGGAAAGGTGGACGGGTTGGACCCGCGATCGACAGCGCTGCTGGTTATCGACGTACAGCAGGGCTTCGTCAACCAGCACAGCCGCGACGTTGTCCCGACGGTCGTACGGCTAGTGGAGGGCTGGCGGGCAGCCGGCGGTCCGGTGGTCTTCACGCGGTTCCACAACGCGCCGGGCTCGCCGTACGAAACGATTTCCGGTTGGAAGCGGCTGCGCACCGCCGAGGAGCAGGCGTTCGTGAAGGACCTGGCTCCCTTCGTCGACGACTCGGCCGTGGTCATCGACAAGTCCCAAGCGTCCGTCTTCACGCCCGAGGGATCGCAGCTCATCCAGGACGCCGGTTGGAGTGACCTGGTGCTGTGCGGCATCGACACCGACGCCTGCGTGTACGACTCCGCCACAGCTGCCTACCAACGGGGCTACCGGCCGTGGGTCGTCACCGACGCGTGTGCCTCAAGCGGCGGCGCCCAGTACCACGATGCCGCCCTGCTACTCGCGGCCCGGAACCTGGGCGCCGATCAGCTCATCACCAGCGAAGTCGCTCTGTCTCGTATCAGCGGAACTGGGGGGATCCAGTGAGCACACCTTCGTTCGACGCCGACGTCCTGGTCGTCGGGGCCGGCCCCGCTGGCGTGGCGGCCGCCCTGATGGCCACCAGCCTCAACATCAAGGTCCTCGTCGTGGAGGCCGACAGCATCGGCGGCAAGCTCCAGACCATCGGCGCTCTGGAGAACGTATCCGGCAACTGGACGACCGGCCCCCAGCTGGCTGAGGCCCTGGCCGCGGATCTGTCCCGCCTCGAGCAGGCCGGTCGGTGCTCGCTGGTCCGATCTCGCGCCGTGGGGGTCAGGGGGCACTCCGACCGAGCAGAGGTCCTCTTCGCGGACTCCCGGATACTCACTGCGCAGGCGGTCGTCGTCGGCACGGGCGTGACCGCGATGACGCCCGCCGACACCGACTGGATCAGCGTCGCCCCTTCGCTGTCCACGCCTCCGCTGTGGCGTGCGCAGCACGATCAGGTCGGTCCGCGGACCTACGTGCTTGGCGGTGACAGGCCGCTCGGCACCTGGCTGCGAGCCCATCCTCAGTCCTCCGCCACGCTCCATGTCCTCGCCCCGCCGGCGGATGACTACAAGTTGGCCGAGGTGTCAGGGGACGACCGAGTTCGGGTAGTTCCGGTTTCTCACGTCGTCGTTTCGCAGGTCGGCCCCGGGGCGGACTTCATCGTGGCGGTCGAGAATCGCCGCGGAGAACGCAGCAGCTACGCCGCAACGGCGGTGCTGAGCAATCTCGGCAATCGGCCGGCGGCTCTCGAAGGGCTCGTGGTCGACGAAGGCGGATACTGTCCGCCTGAAATGCAGCACCCTCGGATCTTCATCGCCGGGGATCTGCGGTCGGGGCGGTTCCAGCGCATCGCCACGGCACAGGGCTCAGGAGCCGAAGCAGCTTTGGCGTACTACTACTCCACCGCGCTTGAGCGGGTCTGACGTGGCTACGGCTCGGGTCTATCTGATCGGCTCCCCCGAATCTTCACTCGTGAAGATCGGGTGGGCAGCGGGATACGGGCACGGACCCGACCGGGCGCCCAGCGGAACTCAATTCGTGGAGGCCGTTTCTCCCAAGCGGAGATCAGATCGTGTATCTTTCGTAGTTACAACGATCATGGAAGGCTCGACTATGCCCGACCCGGACGACCGCTCGCAGCAGGTCGACGCCCTGCTGAACGGCCTGCCCGAGGTTTTGCCGCCTCCGCCTGTGTGCGTGAAGCTGCGCCTGGCGGCTGGCCTCACCCAGCAGGACGTCGCGGATGCCGTGGGCGTGAAGAGGGTCGCGGTCACGCGGTGGGAGTTGGGCCAGACCAGCCCTCGACGCCCGCACCGCGAGAACTACTTGCGTCTCCTCAAGGGCCTCGCGGCACGTTTTCCCGAGGCCGCGACGGCGGATGAGGGTATGCCGACGCCGGCCTCCGAAGGGGGGTCGGGATGACCTAGGTCATCGGCCGCGCGCGCCGAAAGCGGATTTACCACCCGCTGGCCTCGCGCGGCCCGTCTACCGACCGGCTTACCACCGTGTCGGTCGCCCAGGTCCCGGTTGCCTCCGGTCCTGAGCTGCGACTCACCAGCCGCTTGTTTTCCACGGCCCCTAACCAGGGCCACTAGCACCACCGGCCACCAACCAAGGCCACCACAGCCAGGTCAGTACCGCCCCGCTTCAGCCGCAGCGCCCCCACCACAGGGGCCACGCGGTTCAGCAGGACCGGGAGGGACGGAGAAATCTCCCCCCGCCCGATCGGTGTCTGCCCCGCTTCTCACGAAGGGGGGCTTACCCGTCACATCCACATGGAGGTCGGTCCAGCCCCGAGGGGCTTGGTCGGTCCAGCTACATGGAAGGCAGGTCGTTTCTCATAGTGCACGAGAGTGGTGCCCCCTGTCAGCTTGACCTTGTCCGTTTCACCCCGGTTCAGGCGCGGCAGTCGTCCCGCGCGACGGGACCGGCGTACGGTTCATGCCCCTTTTTCCGTTCCGTACCGGAAATTAGATTTCCGGTAGGAAGCTACAAGAGCAGCAGCTTCGGAGCGGGCTCGCCGGGCTCGGTCGCGGCCTCTCCCACCCGGCTCGCGCACCCGCTCGCGGAGGTCGTCCACAACCCCGTCGGCGGGGACGTCCTCGAGGGCGCCGTCCCGTGTGGCGGGACGGGTTCGAAGATTCCTGCCCGCCGCGCGGGAACGCAGGGGGTGATCCGCGCTGAGCGGGCTCTGTCCACAGGTCGCCTGATGCAGGGTCGGCGGATGGATCACGAAGCGCGTGTTTTGCCTGTTGAGGGGGGTGTCCGCTTTGGCGTGTACACCGGCCTGATGACGACACAGACGGTGTTCCCCACCCCGGCCGGAACGGTGGGCCGATGAGCGGCACGGCGGCACCGGTCACCGCGCTGATTCCTGCCCCGCGTCCGTCGGTCGACGGCGACGCGGTCTCCGTGCTGCCCGCGCTGTATGTGGCGGAGGCGAGCCAGTGGCTGACGGCGTCGACGGGCCGGATCGCGCTGGATGGCTACTCCTGGATGCAGGCGGTCCACTGGGTCGCCGGGTCCGGGCTGTACGAGCCGCGGCGTCACCGGTCGCACGGGCCGCGCGCGTTCGGGCCGACGACGGTGCGCGTCGCCCAGGAACTCGCGGAGCTGTTCCCGTGCCGTCCGGGGATCGAGTACCTGGTGCGCCGCACCGGGCTGTCGGAGCGGTCGGTGGAGTACCACCTGGGGATGCTGAGGGAGTCCGGGCTGCTCGCGTACATCGTGCGGGGCACCCGGGTCCGGGGGGAGGCGGCGCTGGCGTCGGAGTTCGCGCGGATGATCCCTGTGGAGTTCGACGTCGCGCTGGGGATCCGGACGGCCGGTGAGGGCGCCGGGCGCCGGATGACCGGGATCGCGGCCGCGGGCCGGGAACTCATCGCGGCGCTGTCGAAGAAGGCGGCCCGGAAGGTGCGCAAGCGGCGCGCGAAGACGTCCCCGAAGACGTCGGCGAGCTCCACGGGAGGTGCTCGGAAGGCGGGTGTGACGGCTGTTTCGGATGAGGCCCGTTGCACCCCAATGGTGGGTAGTTCCCGCAGTGTTCTTTCTGCGGGTACTACTTCCTTCCCCTCTGAGAACAGGCTCGCCAGCGGGCAGAGCGATTTCCCCACCCCGAAGAAGGTCAACTGCGGCCGCCGGAAGCTCAACAGCGTCGGGCGCCGCTTCCAGCTGGCCGGTGAGCTGATTCGCCAGGTGCCGTGGATGGGCAGGGCGGCGGTGCCCCGGATCGCCTGGATCCTCAAGGAGGTTGCGGACACGGGCTGGACGGCCGACGAGGTCATCGCCTTCCTCGACCTGGGTGATGCCCCGGAGCGCGTCCACCGTCCCTCGGGGTTCCTCGCCGGACGGCTGGCCACTGCTGTGGCGCAGTGGCCGAACGCTGAGGGCCGGGCCCGCGCTGTCCAGGCGTACCGGGACTCCCGGCGCGCGGGAAATGCCCGTCACCAGGAGTGGGAGGGCCGCTGGCAGGCCCCGATCAGCGAGTCCGTCCGCCGCCTGGTCGCCGAGTCCATCCCGCGTCAGCAGCAGCCGGCCAACGACGCCCAAGGCGAGGTCCTGCCCGCCCAGACCGGGATCGACGACCTCGACCAGGAGCAGCAGCGCGAGCTGCGGGTGATGGCCCGGGGCGAGTTCGCGCGCGGCGAGACGACGCTCGTCATGGGCGCGGTCGACACGTTCGGGCGGGCCGCCGCCGAGCGGCTTTACGGCGCTGACCTGGTGCAGCGCGCACTTCGATTCACGAGCGGCAGCCGCAGCTCGCTGATGGCCCTGGGAAAGAAGTAGGAGGCCGAAATGACCGAGACGATCACCCACAGCCAGCAGGACCAGGAGCAGCCGGTGGCGGCCGCCGGGGAGCTGTCCGGCGTCGACCTGGCCCGTGTCGCCCTGCACCAGGCCCGCGAGGCCGCCAAGGCACGCGGCGCTTCGGGCGGAACCCGGAAGGCGAAGCGGCAGACCCGTAAGGCGTCCGTGCGGCGTGACGGGCGCGAGGTCACCGGGTTCGGCGCCGTGCTCCAGGGCCTGCTGGCCGACCGGGCCTGGGACATCCCGGCCGCAGGCGGCGGCATCCTGGACCAGTGGCCGGACATCGCGGACGCTGTCACCGCAAACCTGTCCGCGCACGTCACGGCGGCGGCCTTCAACGCGGACAGCGGCCAGCTGGACCTGCGCCCCGACTCGCCCGCCTACGCCACCCAGCTCCGACTCCTCAACGCGCGCATCATCGCCGCGGCCAACGACCGGGCCGGGACCCAGGCCGTCCGGACCATCCGCGTTCTGGCTGCCGGCCAGACCACGGTGCCGGAGCCCCGCACGGCCGCTCCGGCACCGGCGGCCGCCGCAGGGCCCGAAGCGCCGGTGCGGACCCGGGACATGGCCCCCGCAGGCTTCCACCGGGCACTCGCCGCGCACCAGGCAGTCCCGCGCACGCGAGAGGTGGCCCTGGACACATCGCAGGCGGCCGCGCGGCAGGCCCGCGTGCTGCGCGAGCTCAGCCAGTGGGCCTTCCCCGAAGAGGAGGAGCGCGCCGACGAGCCGGCGCCGATCGACAGCGCCATCCTGCAGCGGCGCCGCGAGTTCGCCGCCACCGAGACCGCCGCCCTGCACCGGGCCCGGGCCGAGCGCGCCCAGCGGTCCGGGGCCACGGTCATCCTCCCGCGTACCGCAACGCTACGGACCACGGCGTGACCGGGTCCAAGCCAGTTGGGAAGTGATGGCCCGATCCTCGACTGCTCCGGCAGCGGGGCTGGCTCCGGGTGAGTGTGAGGAGGCCCGCAGGACGCGGGCCTCCTCGTGACTGTCTCAGTCGTCGTCGATCTCGGTGTGGCCCAGTCCGTCGTCCAAGGTGATGCGGATGGTTTCCCCGGAGCCGGTGGCGCCGGCGAGTTCGGCCGCGATCCGGTTGTAGGCGGTGGTGGCCAGCGCCCAATCGGCCTCCAGGACGGTGGCGGTGGTTCGGGTGTTCCAGAGCTCGATCAGGACCGCGATGAGCGAGCGCCCCGAGAGGGCTGCCTGGATGCGGCCCTCCTTGACGTCCTCAACCGCAGGCGGGGTGCGGAAGTGGCCGTGGTCGACGGCCAAGGCGGAGAGGAACTCCCAGGTGTCGCGGTGCAGGACGAGCTCGGCCGAGGCGACGCCCGCGGCCTTCAGCAGCAGGACCCCGTGGGCGATCCTCGCGTCCTCGGGCTGAGGCTCGGGCTTGTGGCCGGAAGCCGCAGGGGCGGATACGGCACTGGTGGCCGTGCCGCGGTAGGCGGCCTCGATGGCGTTCTTCAGACCGGCTTCCCCCACCGACTCGCTGTCGGTCGCCTGTCGCGGTTCCCGGCCTTCGGTGTGCTCCACGTTCTCCCCCTGGTCGGCATGGCTGGTCACGATCTGCTGGGCAGATCCTTCGGTGGGCTCCGTCATGTCGTCCGGGCCCGGCGTGAAGTCGGATTCATGTACGGATGACGGCTGCTGTGGAGCGGTGGGCACCGAGGTTGTGGCGAAGTCGCGCAGGAGGTCGGCGAGGTCGCGCAGTTGCTGTGTCTCGCCTCGTACTTCCTCTCGGCTCTCTTGCAGGTCGGCGATCATCTTGTCTTGGCGGCGGCGCAGCTCCCGGTTCTCCTCGCGCAGCCCGGTGACGCCGTTCTGGACGACTTCCTGGATCTTCATCCGTGCTTGGGCGAGCTCGCCGTGCAGCGCGGACAGGCCGACCGTCGGGTCGTCCAGGCGCTCCAGCTGCTTGCGTGCTCCCTTCAGTTCCCCCAGCGCCTCATCGAACGCCTGCTTCCACCCCATGTGACTCCCTGACTACTTTCAGCTAATAGACCGCCCGTATCTCCCCATGGACAGCTCGGCCGACACGGCATTTTCCGGCCCTTCCATGGCCGACGGAGGGGATCGACGGAGGCGGGCTCCACTGGAGCGAGCGTCTCCCGGTCGAGTTCGGCGCGGGCACAGGCCGCTCGAGGTAGCAGTCGCACGTGCGGGCCGGCGCGATCCGTTCAGGGAGTGGCGGGAAACAAACAGTGAACCCCAGCCCAAAACTTGTGAGTTACGCCACCTTGGGCACGCTTTCCGTCAGGTGCATGGCACTCGATGCCATGAAAAGTGGCAGGTCATTCCGCATTCACCATCCAGTCGATCATCACTGTGGGCATCGAATGCCTTTCCGAGCGTGACATTCGTGGGGGCGCGCATGCGTGTTCAGCCCTCACCACCGATTGAGTAAGCGCGCACCGGCGTACTCACGCCGCACCCACCTGTCATCCCTCAACGAAGAGGATTCATGATCGACGATGTCCGTGAGGAGGACGGCCGTAGCCCCGTGGCTGCAGCCCCGCTCCCGCTCCCGCTGGAATTCGAGGCTCACTACCTCACCAACCAGGAGGCGTTCCACGAGTACGCCCTCGCCTTCCTCGGCACAAACGACCTGGCCGAGAAGGCGGTACACCGCGTCTTCCTGGAGATCCTGCGGCACTGGAACACCCTGCTGACGGAAAGTGACCTTCAGGAACAGACCTGGGCGATCATGCGACGCACCGTGATAGCCGAGTCCCTGCTCGGCTTCCGGGACCAGCTCGCCACGATGGACAGCGGTCTCGGCCTCTACAAGGCGCTCGGCAGCCTCCCGCCGCGTCAGTTCGACGTGATCGTCCTGCGGTACATCGCCAAGTACGACACCAAGCACATCAGCTGGTACATGGGCATCACGCCCAGCACCGTGGACTACCACTGCCGCAAGGCCCGGGAGCGCCTCTCCCCGGTCTACCGCCGCGCCACGAAGCCGAAGCAGGAACAGGAGGACACCCTGTGAACACCTGGGAGAAGCGTCTGGCCGACGCTGCCGTGCGCGAGCCCCGGCGCACCTTCGATGTCGCCGCGGGGCTACGGGCCCTGGCGGAGGAGGCCGGCTACGTTCAGCCCGCGCCGGAGGTACGCCGCGCTTCGCGCGCCCGCCGAAACCTGGACACCTTCGGCAGTCTGACGCTGAAACAGGTAGGTGCCAGCGCGCACATGCGGGACCTCACCGCGATCATCGGCGACCCGATGGCGCCCGGTTTCGCCGGATGGACCGAGGACGTCGACATCGACGGCGTCCAGGTATTCGCCTGTGCCCTCCACCTGGCCGGTCACCCCGAGAGCGCGCGCTTCTGGTGGCAGCTGGCCGCGGGCGCCGGTCACAGCGGGGCTGCGTACTGCCTGTATCTGCACCACCTCGGTGGGGGAGACCTCCGCGAAGCCAGGTTCTGGAAACGCCAGATGGAGAAGCTCTTCGCCGACAGCTCACAGCTCGTCGAGGTGCTGGAGTCGTTCACCGGCTACACCGCCCGCCACCGGGACACAGCTCCCGTACCGGCTGGACAGCTGATTGCCGAGTTCGACCGTCTCGCTGAACAACACGAGGACGGCGGGCTCATCTGCCGCCCCGACACCCAGCTCGCGGACCAGATCCACAATCTCGCCAGCCATCCCTGACCGGCGGACGAAGCCCGGCAGGAGCATTCGGTTCCTACGCCTGCAGGCTCCGGCCGGGCTTCTACGACACACCCACACAAGAGGAGCATCACCATGAAGAGTAACCACCGCCCCCAGCAGCGAACCCGGCTCATCCGCGCCCGTCGCTGGTTCGTCCGCCGCCGCAACGTGATGATGACCAGCGCGCTGCGGGGGACCTGTTACGGCATCGGCGCAGGTGCCGTAGGGCTCGTGTTCTGGTGGTGCGAGCAAACCCTGTAACGACGGCCCCGGTCTGGCCGGCAGACTGCCGGCCAGACCGGATGTGCGGTTCTGACCGCACGGCGCGACCGGCGCGGCGCTGCCGTCCCCGGCACTGACAGCCCTGCAGCGATCCGTGGAGCCACGTGGACGGACACGGCCCCGTGCCCGGACCGGGGACCGGGACCGTGCCGCCGGGGCCAGGGCCGGGGCGCCACCCCGCGACCCACGCTTGATGTACTCCTTCAAGGCCCGCCCCGCATGGCGGCGTCTCTTCGACGCCGCGTGGCGGGCGTACCGATCCTGTGGGTGCACGCTCACGGGGAGGTCGCGGAGTTCCAGGCCGCGCCGGTTGCCCGGTGGAACTGCGGGGCGCGCCCGTTCCGGACCTGGGCATCGGGTCCCTCAGGGGTAGCGGCGATAGCCGTTGGGGCATGCTGTGGCCATGGATGAGGAAAATCGGAAAGCCGAGGCGGCGATCGTCATGGCGGTCGGCGAATACGACATCGACACCCTCGGCCCGATCGGCGACGAACTGACCGCTGCGGCCGAAACCCACCAGGTCGTCGTCCTGGACACCAGCGGCCTTGACTTCGCCGACTCCATGTTCCTGAACCTGCTCCTACGCATCCACCGCGCCACGACACTCCGGATTGCGGCGCCCCCCATCCAGTTGACCCGTCTACTGGAGATGACCGGCACCGATGCCGTCTTGGATGTCCGTCCCACCGTCGACGACGCCCTCGCCACATAGTTCCCCAGGCCGTCGACTTCCGGCGGGTACCCGCGACAAGGATCGCTTGTCCTGCGCGAAGGCATCCGCCCCCATGGCTCCAGTGAGGGGCGCGGCCTGGGACGCCACGCGCCGTGCCCTCGCCCGGCGGCCCGTTGGCGTACACGGCGGCGGCCATCTGGATGCCCTCCGAGGGGAGCCGCGCCGACTGCCCGCGCGGCATCGCAGGTCCTCGTATCTATGCCCCAGGTGGTAGCGGGCGCCCGGGCAGTGTGGGCCGTGCGGGTGGCACGCATGCCCGACCTCGCGGGTTGGGGCGCTGTGAGGGGCAGGGATCGTTCTGTTCACATCGCGGGGGTGTGCCGCGGGCTGCGTCACATATCCCCTACGCCATCGACAGAGACGAGAGACTCACCGTGACGGACATGTGGAGCTACACCTCCGACTCGCATTACTCTCCCGGCACCCATCTGACCGGCTTCAAGGTCGAGGCGACCGACGGGCACATCGGGAAGGTCGACGAGGCCACCGAGGAGGTCGGATCCTCCTACATCGTCGTCGATACCGGCCCGTGGATCTTCGGCAAGGAGGTCCTCCTCCCCGCCGGCACCATCGTCCGCGTGGACGTGAAGGAGGAGAAGATCCTCGTCGACCGCACCAAGGAGCAGATCAAGAACGCTCCCGAATACGACAAGGACAAGCACCGCGGCGACGCCGCCTACCGCACCCAGCTGGGCACCTACTACGACCGCGACCACAGCTGAGACAAACCCCGCGCGCACGCGGCAGGGCTCACCACGCCAGGTGAGACCTGCCGTATTCGGGACGGCTCCTGCCGAGAATCCGGCCGGGGCCGCCCCGACTCCGGCCCCGCTGCGGGTAGGCGGGGCTATTTGCCCGTGCGGTCCTTGGCGTGGGGTTCCTGTGGGTCCACTCCCGTGACGGCGGAGGCGTCCCTGGTGCCGCTGGGGCGCTGGGAGCGGCCCTTGGGGCCGAGGTCGTGCATGCCCTCGGGCTTGCCCTTCTTTGCGAGGTCCTCGCCACTGCGGCTGGTGCTCTCGCCCGTGCGGGCGCCGGTGCCCTTCGTCTCCTCTTTCGAGACCTTCCTGCCCGGCCCTGCCGCGGGGGCGTACTTGTCCGGGTGGAAGGAGCGGCTCGCGCTCGGGTTGTCCTGCGTGTGCGTGCTGTCGACGTCCGGCGACCAGCCGTGCTGCTCTGTCCCCGAATGCGGACTCGGCCCCTCACCGTGCGAGGGCTGGGATTTCGGCTTCCTGGACATGACCCGTCCTTCGTTCGACACTCCCCGAGCCCTTCCCATACTGCCCCTCCCGCGTCCGAACACGCTTCGGCCTCCTCGGCGCACCCCACCCCTGTGCCCGGTCGGGACAACCGAGGCCATGCTCCAGCGAGCCTCGCATCGACGTCGGGGGATGCCGGGCCAGGATGGTGGCCCCGCGGGCCCAGCGCCCGGGGAGAAGGAGATCGGATGATCACCACGGACGTCCAGCACTGCGGCAGCTCGATCCTGCTCAGCGCGAAGGGGGAACTCGACGAGGACGCGGGCACCGCGCTCCGGCAGGCCTTGGACCACGCCACCGGGGACGAGGGGGACCTCTTGGTCGACCTCCACGGCGTGGTGATCATGGACTCCACCGGCCTGCTCCACCTCCTGGACCTGCACCGACGAGCGGAATGCCTGGGCCTGCGCGTTCTGGTCGTGGGATGGCAGCCCCAACCCCAACAGCTCATGGCGCACGTCGCCGGCATCCCCGGACCCGGCTCCGCCACCGGCGAGCGCTACGCCTTGGCCAGCTTCCGCCGACTCATCGAGGACCGGGCGCAGCGCGCACGAGATCTGGCGGACTTCGGCGTCGAGTCGCTGCCCCGCTCCTAGAGCGGCACGGCCCTGTCAGTGGTCAGGGTGGTCCGGGCACGTGGACTACTTCGCAGCGCATGTCCTGAAGTACCTGGGGCGAGGCAACAGCTACATCCCGGAGGAGAAGATCCCCAAGCACCGAGGGCGGTCTCCGGGCTGCCCGCAGCCGGCCACGCTGCGCCCTGCCGTGACGGAGCGAGGTGCCGCCGGGAGCAGGACTCCGCCGGTGGCTGCCGACTCCCTCCGGGTGCTCAGGGAGAGCCGGTCAGCACCAGCGATCCGTCGGTGGATGTGTGGACGCCGCGGAGTTCAAGCCGGGGTGACGAGTAGAGGACGGCGCCGTCTGACCCGACAGCGAGCTGGGCCTCCTCGATCGCTGAGGAAGTCCGAGGCTCACTGCCAACCTGGACGCAGAAGGTCGAGAACCTCGGCGGCCACGCAACCCAGCGCTTGGACGACCGGAGCAGAAGATCGGCGCCTCTATCACCGTGCGACGGATCGTGAACGCGTCCATGGTCGGGCTGCTGTCCACGCTGGTGAACCCGCCCCTCTTCACGTGCGAGTGCGGGGTCGGCGCTCTGCCGCGTCGAGGCGTGATGTCACCGGGAGCAGGGCTCCTCCCAGTGACTGCCGGCTCCGACCGGGTGTCGCGGGCGAGCCGGTCGGTACCAGCCGGCTTGTCGTGCCGGTGCAGTCCGCGAAGGACGATGACCTGCCGTAGGTGGGCACTGGTTCAACTCGCCGAGCCACTTGAGGATCGTGCCGACATGTGTCGTCCTTCCATGCCTACGTCACCGCATTGCCCCTCGCGGACGTGGTCCGAAAGCCCCGGGGTGGAGGGGTGGATGTGACGGCCCAGCAGAAGACCGGCGCCGGTTGCGGCCAGGGTCCAGCCCGCGAGGACAGTGAGCACGGTGAACCAGAGGGGCATGGGGGATCGTCCATTCGCTGAGGCGGAGAGTAGTCGCCCCGTGTGCCCGTGCAAGTGCGGTGCATGCGTGTGGACTTGTTCATATGGTCTGCATCTTCAACGTTTTGTTAGGTGTTCAGGCGCGGCCGCCGTGGATCGGTAGGCCGAGAGGGGCGACCCTCCTTGCAATAAGGCCGAAGGGCCAATGAAATTCCGTGGAATCACCTCTGGTGACCTTCGTTTCTGTGAGTGATGGGCGCGTGGAACCTTTCATTCCACTGTGAGGGAGTGCGGATGATGACGAAGCACCCGCCGTGTGGCGGGTGCTTCTTCGCATGGGGGGTTCCATGTCGTATTCGGGCGTCAAACGACGCTGGTCGCAGGCGGTTTGCGCAGCGGGGGTGGCTGCGACAATCACCGCTTGGGGCATGACTCCGGCGATGGCCGCGCCGGGGGCGCTGTCACAATTGGTGGCGTTGACGGAGTCGACGCAGCCGGTCCTGACGGCGAAGACCGCAACCGGCACAGGCCAGGTCACGGTCAAGTTCTACGCCGGCACGTACGCCGCCGGCGGAGCCAACGATCTCGTCAACGGCACCGCGGTGACCGTCAACGCGGGGGAGGTGGCCCGCCTGAAACTGCCGGACCCGCAGCGCATCGGTACCCAGTTCGACTGGCAGGCACAGGCCTGCCAGGGCAGTGACTGCACCGCGCTCACGACGCGTCAGTCCACCAGGGTCAGCCCGATGGTCGGCGCCGGTGAGCGGCCGGGCGCGACGCGGCTGAAGTTCGCCGCCGGTGACCACGTCGGCGCGCAGGTCGATGTCGGCACCGGCAACCTCTTGGTGACGACCGGCGATCTGACGCTGCCGGGCATCAACGCGGACACCGGCCTCGGGGTGGCTTACAACAGCGCCGCGATCGGCACCGACGCCACCGGTGCGAACGCCGCGGCCGGCTTCGGCTGGAAGCTGACCCCGTACGACATCGCGCTGACTGTGCATGAGGAAGGCTCCGTCAGCTATTACGGGCGCGGCGGGACGACCTGGCTGTTCACCAACTCGGCCTCGGGCCTCACGGCTCCCAACGGGGCCAAGGCCAAGCTGGTCAAGAACGCGGACGGGACCTACACCCTCAGCGCGAACGACGGTTCGGGCAAGCAGGACTTCGACGCGGCCGGCAAGCTGACGAAGACCACCGACCGCAACGGCAACGCCACCACCCTCGCCTACAACGGCGCCCTGCCCACGACGATCGTCTCCACTCGCGGCACACAGGCCCAGAAGACCGCCGTGTACGCCTCGACGTCCGGGCACGTCACGACGCTGTCCCAGACCGCTTCGGACGGTAAGAAGCGCACGGTCACCTACACCGTCAACGGGGCCGGCGACCTGGGCTCGGTCAAGGACACCCTGGGCCGCACCACCTCGTTCGCCTACTCCGCGCACAAGCTGACCTCGATCATCAACCCGGGTGGGGGAGTGACCCGCTTCGACTACGGCTCGATCGGCGTCACCTCGATCACGCAGGAGAACAAGGCGGCCGGATCCCCGGGAGACTCCGTCACCCGCCTCTCCTACGCGGACCCCGCCAAGACGGTGGTGGCCTCACCCACCACCGACCAGGCGCAGGCCATCACCGCGGTCCCGCACACCACCTACGAGCTGAGCGACGACAAGTCGGGCCGAGTCAAGAAGGCCACCGACGCCCAGGGCCGCGAGCAGTCGAAGACGTACACGGCGAACTTCGACACCGCGACGGCCACCGACGGCGGCGGAGCGGGTGCCGGGACGACGACGAATACCTTCGGCGCCAACGCCGGTGAGTCCCTCACGAAGTCCGAGTCGCCGAGTGGGGCATCGTTCTCCGCCGCGTACGGCAACACGGCGGCCGGGTCGAAGTACCTGCCCTCCGAGTCGACGGACGCCCAGGCGAACAAGTCGACCTACACCTACAACGGGGCCGGCAACCTCACCGAGGCGACCGACGCGAACGCCTCCACCGCGAAGGTCGACTACAACGCCGACGGCACGGTGAAGACCTCCACCGACCCCGGCAACCCCACCAGCACCACCTACAACTACGACACCGCCACCCACCAGGCCACCTCGGTGGACCCGGCCGGCGGCTCACTGAAGGCCAAGTCGTACACCTACGACAACTTCGGCCGTATGGCCACCGCCAAGGACGGCCGCGGTACAACCCGCACCTTCACCTATGATGACGGCGACCGGGTCTCGAAGGTCGACTACTCCGACGCCACCCCCGATGTCGCCTACACCTACGACAGCTTCGGCCGGGTCAAGACCCGTACCGACGCGACGGGGCTCACCACCTACGGCTACGACGACCTGGGCAAGCTGACTTCCCGCACTGCGGCATCCGGCGGCGGGACCATCGGCTACGGCTACGACAAGAACGGCAACCAGACCTCCCTCACCGACGCCCGGGGCACCACCGCCTACACCTACGACGCGGCGAACAAGCTCACCCAGGTCACCACCAACGCCCCGTCTACCTCCACGAAGATCGGCTTCAGCTACGACGACCGAGGCCGTCGCACTGACACGTACTACGGCACCAACGACTCACTGACCATCTTCAAGGCGCGCGTCCACCAGGATTACGACACCTCGGGCCGCATCAGCCGCGTCTGGGCCGACCAAGGCCCGGCAACCACCCCGACCCGGCAGTTCGACACCACCTACTGCCATGCCATCGGCACCCCCGGCACCTGTTCCGACGCCAAGGCGGACAACCGGAGCAAGCTGCAGTGGAGTAAGGACAACCTTTCGGGTAAGACGACGAGCTACGGCTACGACAGCGGCAGCCGGCTTACTCAGGTCGCGACTTCGGGGGGTGGCAAAACGTACACCTACACCTACGACGCCCGCGGCAACCGCAAGACCTCTACCGACGGCAGCGCCACCCAGACCCTGGCCTACGACGCCGCCAACCAGATCACCACCCCCGGCTACACCTATGACGGCCAAGGCAACCTCACCACCACGCCTTCGCTGTCGGCGGTGACGTACGACGGTGCGGCCCGCATGGCCACCGCGAAGACCAACAACGGCACCGGCAGCTACACCTACGCCGGCACCAACGCCAACGAGCTCGTACACCAGACCACCGACAAGGGCGAAAACGTCGACTACGTCCACGGCCGCACCGACCAGTACGGCGTCCCCGTCATCGAACAGGTCAAACTGAGCACCGGCACCGCCTACATCGAGCACGACCCCACCACCGGCCAGCCCCTGGCCCTGCGCACCACCAACGGCTACGAGGCCTACTACATCATCGACGGCCTCGGAAACCCGGTCCAGTTCATCAACCAGTCCACCGTCCAGTCCGGCGTCTACGAATACGACCCCTACGGCGCCGCCCAGACCGTCAAGTCCGGCACCGCGGCCACCGAGAACCCCTACCGGTTCGTCGGCGGCACCTACGACCGCACCACCGGCTACCTCAAGTACGGCCAACGCTGGTACGACCCCACCACCGGCCGCTTCACCACCCAAGACCCGCTCACCTTCCTCGCCGACCCCGCACAGGGCAACCGCTACGCCTACGCCGGCGCCGACCCCATCAACAACATCGACCCCACCGGGCGGGCCCTGCTGGACGCCCTCGGCCCCGTCGGAGACCTCGTGCAGGCAGGCACGCATCTTGCCGAAGGTGATACCCAGGCCCTCTGGGGCGACGTAGCCGGAGCACTCGCCGGATTCGCGGTGGGAATCGTCTGCGAAGGCATCATGGTCGGAGGAGCGCCGGTCACGGCGGGAGCGTCCGCCGTCGGCGGACAGGCGGTCTGCTATGCGGGGGCCTGGGGCGCAAGCCAGGTGGCCTCCAACCTGGTCTCCGGATAGCTCCAGACGACCTACCTCGCGAAAGTGCACCCACCCTAACTACTCAAATCTCGTAGGAGCAGACGATGGAGCGACCCATCCAGAATTCCGGGCAGTCAACTCCCAAGTACTGGATCGTCGCGAGTGTGCTCGTGGTACTGGGAATCTGCTTCTCAATATTCCTTGTAGCGACGGGAAATAAGGGAGGCTGGGGGCTCATGGCCCTCATGGCCCTGATCGGAGCCTTCGGCTACTTCTACCTTGGGAGGCCGAACAGCCGCAATTGAGAGGGCTGAGGGTCCACGCCTGCGCTTGAGCGAGGTTAGGAAGAGACGGTCCGACTGTCAGGTCTCCGGTCCGGACAGACAGACGTATGCGGCGCAAACCGAAGGGCTAGAACGCTGGCCACCCCAGTGAAACAAACGGCCCGCGGTGATCAGTTTGGACGGGCTGGCAGGATCATCGGCTTACTCCGGTGATCCTGCCTCCCTTCGTCATCCTACATACTCCATAAACCTGGTAAAAAGACGCGGCATTCCATAGACGAATGGATGAATGAGCTTGTGAATCGCATGGGATGGACGCTGGAACAGCGAGCCAGAATCAAGCAGATATTCCTGCTTCTCACCATCGCAGCTGTCTTCGGTATCGGCGTGAGCATCGCCTTGCTGGTCATGGGTGATTCCGGAGGGTGGCTGCTCTTGGGGATTGCGATCGCATGCTGGACGGCCACCTACCTGACGCTCAAGTACACCCGGAAGTCGCAACCGTAAACTGCGCCTAATAGTCGAAGTGCGACCGCTACAGCGGCCCGCCGAGCGGTAGGACCCGCTCGGTGAGCTGTCCACGGAGCCTTCCGTCGGCGGTGCCGGCGTCGGTGAGCCAGTCGGCGTCAGCCAGCAGCGCGGCGTGCTCGGCGACTTCCTCGGGTGCCATGGCGCAGAACGCGGCGACTTCGGCCAGGGCAAGGCCGTCATCGTCAGGGTGCCCGAGGCGTCCGCCGGATTGGGTGTGGGCGGCGGTGTACAAGGCCAGGAGCCGGGTGGCGGCGCTCAGCTTCTTCTTGCGGAACTTCCGGTCGCCGACGGCTTTCTGGGCCCAGCCGGAGATCTTTGCCCGGGTGGTCTTGCCGAAGGGGAACGGGCGGGGCTGCTCCGGCAGCAGGTTGGGGACGGTGAACGTCGTGAAGTCCTCGGGCCTTGAGGCCAGGGCCTCGGCCGTGCTCCCGGGCAGGCGCAGCCAGCCGGCGGCGACCAGCTGCTCCAGGGCCTGCTCGGCGCCGTCGGGCAGCCAGCCGGTGATGTCCTGGCCCGTGATGTTCCCGGTGCCGTCCCGGGCTGCGCGCAGGGTGAGCAGGAGGACCAGGAGGTGGACGTCCGGCTCGTGGTGCGGGGCGTGGGCCTGGACGTAGGCGAGGACGGTACGGGCGTGTGCGGCGTGGTTGCGGGTCAGGAGCCGCTCCACGGCGGGTCCGTCCGGATCGCCGGCGGGAAGTCCGAGGCGGTTGGCGTGCATGTCCCGGGTGGCCTGTGCGGCGCCCGCGGCGCGCTTGGCTTCGTGGCGCAGTGAGGCGTTGCCGGTGACGTCGGCCCAGGATGAGAACGCGCGGGCCTTGCGGTCGTGGAGGTCGGCGAGGAGAGTCTGGTCCGGCTCAGGGTTGCTCTGGTAGGCCCGGAAGGCGTCGCCGAGCTCGATGAGCTCCAGGCGCAGCACGTCGGGCTGCAGGTCGTAGGGCACGATCCGCTGCGCGATCTTCCCCCACCGCTTGGGCCGCCGCGGCGCGGTGGCCGAGGTGGCCGTGCGGGCGGCGGGTACCGAGGCCGATCCAGCGTCCGGGGCTGCCTCGCCGGCGGAGAAGGCGGCGGGATCCGAGAACAGGGCTGTTGTGCCCGCAGGGGCGCTGGCCGCCGGCTCTCCTTCCGCTCTGTGGCGCGTGCCGGCGGCGTCCGGGACGGGAGCGGGCGGGGATGCGGCGGTGTCCAGGACGCGGCAGTCGGGGGTGGCGGCCGCGCAGCGAGCGCACATCTCCGCGATCCGCCACAGCCGCCCTGCACGGTCCGCGCACACGGTCAGGACCGTCGGACCCCCGCACGGTGGCCGTGCTCCGGGCTTGCGGCCGGGGAGGGTGGCGGGGTCCGGGGTGTGCCACGCGCAGTCGGCCGTGCGGCACGCACACCATGCAGAAGCACGAGGGCCCCCACCGGCACGAATCTGGGCCAGGTGCGTGTTCAGGTGTCCGACAGCGGCCTTGCGGCCCTCGGCGGCGCTGGGCAGGCGCTGCTCGGCGCAGGCAGAGCGGGAGCAGGTGAGCCGGACCGTGCCGGCGGAAGGACGCCCGTGGGGGTCCAGGCGCACCACCCACACCCTCCCCGTGACGCGATCTTCCTGCGTACCGGCCTCCACCACCATGAACCTGCTCCCCGCGTCGCCTTGGCCCCGGTGCTCGAGGCGGCCCCATCATCGGGGATACCGGCCGGGCAGCGCCGAAGGAACACCCGGTTCGCCCTGGCGATTCCGGCACACCGGGCCCGGAGATGGTGCGGGGCTCGCGCCCGGGTTGCCGGGGGCCACGGCATGCGTTTCCGCTCCGGGGCTGGGCACTGCGATAATCAGTGGGGCGTACGAGCCCTCTCGATGAACGGAGCCCTGGTGTCCGAAGAGCCGATCTACGACGACCCGGACACCCAGCTGGCCCGCCGGGTGGCGGCCCTGGAGCGCCTGGCGGAGACCCAGGACATCCTGGACCGCACCGAAGCTCTTGCCGTACGCCAGCGCCAGCAGGTCGAGCAGTCCCGCACCGCGCTGCTGGAGAAGATCTCTCAGACCCAAGACGAGCACGGCGCCGTACTGGCGCAGCACGGCAAGATGCTCACCGAAATCCTCGCTCTCCTACGCAGTGCGAACGGCCCCGCCCGCTGAGAGGTCCCCGCCCGTCACCGATCGGCCATGGGGTCGTTGAAGAACCCGGGACGCACGCTGTTTTGGGCATGCCCTGACCTTTCTCCTGGCTGCCCGGAATAGCCCGCGGTCCTGACGTCGGCACGTCGCTACGCGAGCAGGGGTGTGGGGTCGCCTGCTCCTGCCGGATGCACCTCCAGGCCGCCGTCGGCGTACAAGGAATGCTTTCCTCAGCGTCCCGTTGGGCGTCAACCATGGCGGGGACAGGTCGAGCCTTCGGGTGAACACGGAGCCGGCGGCCGATGCGGGGGCGGATTCCTCAGGACACTCGCCATCGTGACTGCTACGACACCACATGAGCCGGACCGACCCGGTCAGGAGCCTGTCCGCGCGCCCCTTCCGGCGGGGGAGACCGTGTCCGGCATGGGCCGGGTTCGGCTTTCTACGTGGCTGTGGCGCTGGGTACTTGATCCGCGGACGACGTGGGACGCCCGCCGCCTGGCGGCCGACTTCGGTCCGGGCATGGACGCACGCACCGCCTGGGTTATGGCACGCCTGCGACGTCACCCCGACGAGCACGTCTACGCGATGAACCATCTCGACCCGGCGAAGAACGCCCTTCGGGAGGAGTGATTCCGACGTGCCCCCGTTGCTTTTCGACGGGGGTGCGTCGATACTGGGGTTCCGCATCACGCCACCCTTGGGGGACACCATGTGGGAACCCGTGCAGCCGCTGCATACCGCGACCGTCGCCGACCTGGAAGCGGCCGAGAAGTACATCGGCACCCACGCCTCCGCGGCCGCCTACCGGCTGACGGAGCTGACCCGTCACCACGACGAGGACCTCCACGTGATCGTCCTCGACCCGGACAGCCGCACCATCTGGTGGGCCTACCGGACCGAACCGGGCCGCCAGGACGACAGCACCTGGACGGTCGACCAGCTCACCCCCGATCAGGCCGCCGACCAGGCGCAGCCGCAGATCGGGCTGGCCCAGGACCGGATGGCCGACCCGACGAGCTACACGACGGCCGGCGGTGTCAACGACCTCGATGACGACCAGGACCTCCTCGACGAGTTCACCCGGCTCCTCCGCCTCGGACTGCCCGCCGACCCCCGGGAGGCGGCGGCCCGGATCAAGGCCGAGCGGGAGGCGCTCGCGGCGCAGGATGCCCTGTGGCAGCGCACGTACGCGGGGATGGTCCGCGAGCTCACTGGTGGGCAGTGGGGCGGCAAGACGAAGGCCGCCAAGGCCCTCGGTATCAGCGACGTGCAGGTGGGCCGGATCATCACCGACGACGACCGGCGCCGGAACACGCTCACCGAGCAGGTCATGGAGCTGCGGGCCGGCATGTAGCCGCCGAGGCGCAGGAAGCAGCCGCGAAGGCGCTCTCCGGCACCCCAGTAGACAACCCCAGCGAGCGACCCGTCCTGCGGGACGGGTCGCTCGGCCTATACAGGAGACCCAGTGAACAGTGCGGGCACTGCCGTGAGAGGGCTGTCCGGCAGGGAGAACGAAGCGGCCCTGGAGCAGGCGCTCCTGTCTGCCGCGGTACTGGGCGCGGTGGCCCAGGAACGGCCGGTCGTGGTGTTCGTCGTCGGTCAGGCCGGCAGCGGCAAGACCCTGGTGATGGACCTTGTGCACGCCGCCCTGGCCAAGCGGGGTGGCGCGGTGCGGGTCGAGCGGGACCTCTACAAGAACGTCCACGTCCAGTACGCCTCCTTCTTAGCGGAGGACGTGCGTACGGCCGGGGTACGGGTCCGGCCGGAGACCTACCGCTGGCAGGCCGCCGTCGAAACCCGCGTTCGGGCGGGCCGCTTCGACGTGGTGGTGGAGGAGGCACTGGCCGATCCGGCGGCGCTGCTGGCGTCGATGGCCCTCTACCGGCGGGCCGGTTACCGGGTCGAGGTCGTGGCGCTGGCCGTCCCCGAGGCGGTATCCCAGCTCGGGGTGCTGGACCGGTACCTGCGGCTCGCCGAGGACGGCCGGCCCCGGTATGTGTCCTGGGAGAACCAGAGTGGCTGCGCGGCCGCCGTGCCGGACGTCCTGGCGGACATCGAGGCCGGACGCCTGGCCCACCGTCTCGTCGTCGTGCGGCGCGGGGCCGAGGTGCTGTACTCCAACGAGCTCACGCCCCAGGAGAGGTGGCTGCGTCTGCCGGCGGCCCGCGAGGCCGTACTGGCGGAGTGGCTGCGGCCGTGGAGCGCGGCGGAGACCGGGGTGTTCCGGCGCCAGCTCGCCGACGCCGACCGGCGCGCGTACGACCCGAGGCTCCCCTCGGACTGGGCGCTGGCCGTACGGCGGGACGCCGAGCGGGCCGCGGCGCTCGCCGAACCCGTCCGCCGGATCGCCCAGCCGTGGCGGGAGGCGCCCGGCGTCGACTACCACCGGCTCTCCGCCGAGGAACACCGCTGGATCTTCGACGAGCTGATCGCGCCGAACTACCTGGCGAACATCACCCCGCAGGACCGGCCGGTCGTGGTGTTCCTGCTGGGGCAGCCCGGCTCCGGTAAAACCCGTATGACACCGCTGCTGCGCCGTGCGCTGCGCGGGAGGCCCACCCAGATCAGCGGCGGCAAGTTCAAGAGCATGCATCCGGACTACCGGCAGCTGCTGAAGGAAGAGCCCCGGACCGCGGGGGAGCGGATCCGGGCGGACTACCGGGCCTGGCAGGCCATGGCCGAGGCGTACGTACGCCAGCGCCGCGGCGACGCGGTCGTCGAGATGGCCCCCTCCAGTCCGGCCGCCCTCCTGAACAGCATCCTGCTGTACCGGCAGGCGGGCTACCGGGTGGAGCTGGTGGTCCTGGCCGTGCGCGCGGCGGACTCCCGCCAGGGCACAGCCGACCGCTACGCCCAGGTACGACGGCTCGGCGTCAACGACCGCTACACCACCAAGCGCGGGCACAACACCCACTTCGCGGTGCTCCCCGAAGCAGTCGCGGCCGCCGAGGAGTCGGGGATGGCCGACTCGGTCATCGTGCTGCGCCGCGACACCACCGTCCTGTACTCCTCTGCCGCCGAAGCCTCCGTGACACAGGTCCGTGCGCCGGGGGCCGCGGCGCTGCGCGCCGAGCACGCCCGGCCGTACACCGAGCAGGAAGCCGCCGTGTTCTGGGCCGGGCAGCGCCGGCTGCAGCTGGAGATGCCCGAATACCGGGCCGACGTGGAGGAGGTCTCCGCTCTGGCCAGGCCGCTGATGCCCGAGCGGCTGCGGCCGCGGCGGCTTTCCGGCCCGGCCGCGGTGGCCGCGCTGCCCCTCCTCGCCGGCTCCGAGTACGGCTACGCCCCGCTGTCCTCCAGTTCCTTGAGCCGGGCCGCGTAGAGGACGGTGATGCGCTCCTGCTCCTCGAGGTCGGCGTCTTCCAGCCGCAGCTGGTCCTGCACGCAGGCGGCGTGGAGGGCGATCAGCTGCTGCAGGCGCTGGGGGTCGGGGCCGGGGGAGCGCCGCTCGGCCAGGATCCGCTCCTGGTACCAGGCGATCACCTCCCCCACCACCGGGCCGGCGGAGTCAGGGGAAGGGAAGCAGGGGGGTGTGGGATCGGGCATGGGAATCAACCTTCGAGCCGGGAACAGCAGACAAAAGGATCATTGTCGGCCGTGGCTGGTTCACCGTCCACTACCGGCGATTCCCGGGCCCGCCCGCGGAGAGTGCTCCCACCAGGCCCCAGCGCCCAATAGGTTGGGACGGACGATCACCTTGGGGGGACCATGGCCGACCTGCGCGCGCTGTTCAGCTCGAACGACCCGTTGTTCACCACGGCGGAGGCGTTCACCGACCGGCAGCACCAGTGGGCCGTCGTCTCCGGGGTGGTCGAGGAGCACCTGCGCCGGATCGCCCTCCCCGGCTTCGACGTCGAGGACCTCGAAGCGCCCCGCCACAATGTGCTGATGCTCCACGGGGTGGGCGGCGTGGGGAAGTCCACCTTGCTCCGCAAGATCGAGGCGGCGCTGGCCGACACCGAGGACCGCCCCGCCCAGTGGGGCACACCCGCCTGGTCGCGGCGGCTCCTGCCGATCCGGATCGACTTGTCCCGGGCCGCGTCGACCGGCTCGGACTTCGAGCGGGTGATCCTGACGATCCGCCTCGCGCTCGCCGGGGCTCTGGGCCGGACCCTGCCCGGCTTCGACGTCGCGCTGCGCGCCTACTGGGAGCACGTCCACCCCGGGGAACCGCTGGATGAGTACGTCCGGCGCACCGGGCTGGCCGGGCGGTTCGCCAGCATGCTGCCCGGGCAGTTGCAGGCCGGGGTGAGCGAGGTCGCCGGTGCCCTGCAGTTGCCCGGCCTGGTCGGCTCGGCCGCCGGACAGCTCACCTCCGCTCTGGTCACCGCCCTGCGCGAGCGCCAGGAGAAGGCCCGGGCGCTGGCGGGCGCCGCACGGACCGCGGCCCTGCTGGAGGCCACTCCGGACCTGGAGGCGCTGTCCTTCTACCCGCACCTGCTGGCCTGGGACCTGGAGGCGCTGCCCGCGAAGAAGAAGCTCACCCCGGTGGTCTTGTTGGACACTTTCGAGGACACCGCAGACCGGCACCGCGACTTCGAGCGGCTGCTCCAGCGTCTGGTCTGGCTCATGCCGAACGTCCTGTTCATCATCGGCGGCCGCGCCCGGCTGCAGTGGGCCGATCCTGCCCTGCACGGCGAGCTCGACTGGACCGGTCCCACGGCCTGGCCGGGCCTCGACAGTGGTTCTCACTCCGCCGTTCCCGGCCCCCGTACGAACGTGCCGGCTGCCCGCCAGCACCTGGTCGGGGACCTCGCTCCCGAGGACTGCGAGCTCCACCTCGCCCGCCGCCTGGTCCAAGACGGCCAGCCCCTCATCCCTGCTGACGTCCGGGCCGCGATCACCGCCCGTTCCCACGGCCTGCCCCTGCACCTGGATCTCGCCGTCAGCCGCTTCCTCGAGATCCGGCGCTCCGGACGCACCCCGGTGGCTGCGGACTTCGACTGCACTTTCCCCGCGCTCCTGGCCCGCGTCATGTCCGACCTCAGCCCCGAGGAACGGCATGTTCTGCGCAGCGTCGCCCTGCTGGACGCCTTCGACCTCGACCTCGCGACCAACGCCGCCGGCCTCACCCAGCAAGCACCCGCCCGGCGTCTGACCGAGCGGCCCCTGGTCACGCAGGATCCCTACGCCCTGTGGCCCTTCCACCTGCACCGTGCGATCCGCACCGCCGTCCACGACGACAACCACAGCGAAGACCACTGGACCGAAGCCGACTGGCAGCAGGCCGCCGCACGAGCCCTGGCCGCTCTCGGTGACCAGTGGACGAAGTCCACCACCGGGCCCAGCCGGATGCTTCTGGTGGCGTGCCTGCGCCAGGGCCTGCGCCTGGCCCGCGACCACCACCTCACCGACATGGGCTGGCTCACCGAGGCCGCCTTCACGTACACCGACGACTCCGTCTGGGAGCCGCTCGCGCTGCCCGCCACCGCGGAGCCCGAGCCGGACACTCCCGCCGACGCCCTGGCCGAGCTCCTCACCGCGATCGCCCGCCGCCAGCACGAACACCGCGCCCGCACCGCCGAACGACTCACCAACATCCTCGACACCGGTCTGCTGCCCGCCGAACTCACCGAGCTGGCCCTGTACTACCGGGCCAAGGCGCACAAGGACCTCAGCAACAACCAGGCCGCCCGCGCCGGGATGCAGCAGGTAGCAGACGGGGGCGGGCGTCTGGCTCCCAAGGCCCGCCGGGGCCTGGCCAACCTGTCGAGGCTGTCCGGAGACTTCCCCACCGCCCTCGCGGCCGTCCCCTCCCTCGGCTGGAAGGGCCGCCACCACCGCGTCCTGGGCGACATCCACTGGTCCCACGCCAACACCGACCAGGCCGTCGCCGCGTTCGAGGCCGGCCGCGCCGAAGCCGAACAGCACGGGGCCGCCGGCGAGCGGGCCATGACGCAGGTCCGCCTCGCCCTCGCGGTGTCCTTCGCCGACCCCGACCGAGCCGAGGACGAACTCGCCTACGCCCACCAGCTCCTCGAAGGACTCGACCAGCGCTCCAACCGGCTCCTCGCCGACATCGTCGGCCTGATCAAGGACGCGGGAGCCGACGGCGTCACCAGCCGCGCCGAGGACCTGCGCAACGAGGTCGAGGGCGCTGGGCTGCCCTTCCTCCTCCGGTTCATCGAACTCGCCTGCGCCTTCCACCACGCGATCCGCGACGAAGAGCAGCAGGTGGCCACCACCATCGACCGCCTACACGTGCTCACCGCGAGCGGCGACTTCTCGTACTTCACCGACATCGCCCACTACATGGCCGGCCTCCCGCTCCCCAGCACTTCGACCACCCGGTGGATCGACGGCGAAGAACCCGTACGGGCCGCCTGGCGGGCCCTGGTCCACGCCCGCCAGACGTGACAACCGAGACGCATACCAAGGAAGGGATGGCCGTGACCGAGAGCACGCCGCAGAGCTCCGGAGATCCAGGGCAGAGCTGGGTCTACAGCGCGGGGAGCTGGAGCTCTTGCCAGGACCCGCTGGCGCTTCAACAGGAGAAGTCATTCACCGAGGCGGTCAAATCCGCCGGCTACACCTGTTGGACCGGGGCTGGAGAGATGTACTCGGTGCCGCTGACCCTGGCCGTCTGGGCGCGGCGCGACGAGCCGTCCTCCTGTTCGACCTCGAAGGATCGGTGGAGTGGTCGGAGCAGTTCTACGCCAAGACGCTGCCCGACGCGCTGGCCTTGCTCAACCAGCTGGCTCCGAAGCTGCAGGCGCTGGCCGTCACCGACCAGATCACCCAAACAGGACCCGAGACCATGTCGGTGCTCTCCGACCTCCTCCGGCACCTGAACGGGCGCGGCCAGGGCGAGCCCGGCCGCGGCAGCAAAACCTGACGAGCAGGAGAAGATCCATGAGCAAGAGCGCCATCGCGTACGTACACAGCAGGGACATCGCCGACGAGAAGGCTCGGAGGGTGTTCCTGGCCGTGGCCGAGCAGACCAAGGTGGAGGCCGATCCGTTCCAAAGCCCCGACATTCCCGTCATCTTCGGCCTGGACCTGTGGGACGCCGAGATCCCGGTACTCGCCCAGCAGGCCGGGCTCGGCACGCAGGAATTCCGCAGCCAGTTGCGCACCCTAAAGCAGCACGTGCGTATGGACGTCCTCGAGCACTCCGACGGCCTGTGGGAGATCGTCTACGGACCCTCGTACACCCAGCTCGCCAAGCCGCGGCCGCCGAAACCGGACCTGACCCGCGGCGGGCCGCACCCGTTCTGGATGCCGGGCTGGGAGCAGTCAAGCATCTGGGGTTACGAAGAAGGACTGGGGCACTTGTACGCCCAACTCTTCGCGAACCAGGACGACCCGGATGTCGAGCCCCGGATCTGGATCACCCCACCCCGATACCTGGTCCGCAACGTCGACGAGCTCGCGGCGGCCATCGCCGGAGCCCTCGCCCCGTACGTATCGGCGCGGGTGCCGGCCGCGCTCGTCAAGTCGTGGCTGACCACCCCGCCGTTCTCCGCACGCTGAGTACCACACGGGGCGGCATCGCCTGTCGGGTCCACGACGGGGGCCCGATGCCCCGGGTGCTCCGCCGAGTCGTCCTGGCCGCGCCGGCGCCGCTTTCCGGCCGGCAGCTGGCGAGCAGACCCTGAGAGGTTTCCATCCATGAACCCGGCCCTTGCTCCTCGGGTCGGAGGGACACTACCTGCGGGCCGTCGCTTTGTAGGCGTTGACTGCTTGCTCGAGGGTTGCCGCCGTGAACCCGAGCATCCGTGGGTGATCGGCGAGTACCCGGACCATCCCTCGGTTGGGGCGCTGTGTCTCGACTTTCCTCAACAAGCCGACCACTTGGCCGGCCAGGTCCGCAGCGTCGCGGTGGATCGGGGCTTGGCGCTGAAGCACGGTGAAAAGCGATTTGCTGGACATCACACCCCCGGCGTCCCGCACCGCGTCAAGGGCTCTGAGCAGCAGAAGAGGGACCGTGTCGTCGTCTTCAGCGCTCGACGCCAAGGTGCGTCCGGCGCGCATGTAGGAGCCGTCACGCAGCTGACGCACTGTGCCGTCGCGGGTCCACTGCATCAGCCAGCTACGCAGCTGCGGGCCCGTGACGAGGTGCTTCTCCTCGTCCAACTGTTGGATGAGCGCACTGTGGGTCATCCCGCTTACGCCGGCGTCTTCGACGATTTCCAACGCACGCTCACGCCCGGTCTGCTGTGCACCCTGATCTGCGGCAGAAGAGGGGCCTTCCTTCGCCGTCTCCATCCGGAGCTGCTCGCTTGATGCCGCTTGCTCGGGGACGCGCGGGCTGCTCCCAGGGCGCGTGGCGCAGGCTCCCCGATCGTTGTAGATGGCGATGGCCTCGCCCAAGGTTTCAGCCGTGAAGCCTGGCAGCCGGGGTCCGGTCTCCCCTCCGTAGCGGGCAGTCACCCTCCCACGGTTGGGGCGTGGGACTCCCACTTCCCGCAGCATGGAGCAGAGCTCGCCACCCACGATCTGTACGTTCTCGTTGAGTGCGGCAGCCAGCTCGCGTGTGGCCATCTCCTTCTTTGGGGACGCGGTGAGGATTTGGTGGGCACGACGCAAGAGCAGGGGGGCGTGGTCGCCTGTGGCGAGCGTGGGGCTGTCCAAGAGCAGATCGCTGCGCAGGTATCGATCGGCATCGACGCGCTGCACCTGGCCTTGCGCACTCCACTCGTCGAACCAACCCCGCGCCTGGCCCTCGGTTACGGGGCGCCCCTCCGCCGCCAGCGCCCTCCTGAGCGTTCCCACCTCGATGCCGGATGGCCAGGACACACCGCGAACGATCTCCAGCGCACGCTCCTCGATGCCTGGCTCATCGCCCGTCGCCTGCTCCGGCAGGGGATCGGCTTGCTCAGTCTGAGGAGCGCAGGGTCCGTCCGACACGTGGCCGGCTGCCTTGGGTTCGGGCGCGTCTGGGTCTCCAGACGGATCCTTCGTCGTACTCGGGCGACTTGATCTGTCCTGCGCCTTGAGGCCGGCAGGTACAGCTGCCTCGTCGACTGTCGCAAGCAATCGGCCCAGCTCAGCCCAGGAAGTGCCGGTGGACAACGCCAGACTGACAAGGCGCCCGATGCTCTGGGCGGCCTCCTCTGCTTCCCCCCATAGCTCTCGCGCACGCCGAAGTACTTGATTGTGGTGTTCGATGCAGGATTCCAGTCCCCGCAACGCGCTGACCTGTTCCGTGTCCATCAAGCGGTCTCATCCTTAGAGGCGTGGTCGGTGTTCCAGGTCGCAGTGCCACAACACCGCTGGGCCGCCCAACTGCCAGAGGCAACCCGTGGACGTCCATAGGGGTCGGGGCACCACGATGCGTGGTTGAAGCAGGCGTTGAACCGCACGCTTAACGCTCTTCACTGACCGGCGTCACGCGTCCCCTTACAGCCGGAAAAAGGTACATCCATCCGGACTCATCCAGGGAGATGGGTTGCAACCGGCTTGATATCGCTAATCGAAGAGTGGCGTGGGGACGCCTGCCCCTGCGGGATGTACCTCCAGGCCGCCGTCGGCATTCAGTACCAGGCGAGGGCCTGGATGGGTATGTCTTGCCGTGTCCAGGTCATACTTGTCGAAGTCGCCCATGAAGACGAGCACGCCGTAGAGGAGTTCCACCTTCTACGCGCTGGTGGGCCAGTGGGCGAGCAATGCTTCGGCGGTCATGGGCGCCGTTGCGGGCGGCAGGTCTGGGCCGGGCATGTGCTCAGCGAGCGGACGAGCGCCGGAGTTGCGTTCTGAAGTGCTGATCATGGTCTTGGATCGCTTGCTGGGGGAGGGCCCGGGTCATCCAGCCTTCTGGTGCACCGACCTCACGCAACGTCTTGATCTGCCAGGCGTAATCGCGTCCTTCGGGGGATGCGTGAACACGCAGGTAGATGGGGACGTCCTCGCTGGTGCTCCGGCCGCCGAAGTAGAAGGAGCAGGTATGCCCCCACTGATAGGGCGCGTTCGGTTCGGCGCAGTGACAGAACCGGTGAGAGACATTGACCGGTAGGCCCCATCGCGGGTGGCACAGCCGCTGCAGGAGCTGGTCGTGCCAGTGGGCACGAGGGTGGGCGGTGCGGGCGTCGATCTTCCAACCATTGCCGTCTTCCCAGCACTGGACACGGTAGAAGGCGGTGACGGTGTGGAAGAGAGCGATACGCCGAAGGAGAGCGCTTCCTACCACGGACCGCCTGACTCGGGCGTTTTCGAGACTGGGGTAGGCATCCAGGCAGGCGGATTCGAGGGGATCGATTGCCGGGCTTGCCCAGAGCGGCCGCATGCCGTTGCTTTCGCACCAGTGCCGATACCGACGCTCGACGGCCTTCCAATCCTCCGCCAGGCCGACCGGAAGGGCGAGTACGACTTCCACGTCTGGCCCGAGGTCTCCCACCATACGCAGCCGCAGCTCCCGGCTGCGGCCCTCGATACTTCCCACCCGCAGACCGGGGATACCGGGCAGATCATCATTGCTGCCAGAGGCGGGAACCGCAGGCAGCAGGCGACGCAGGCAATGCTCGGGAAAGGAATACCGCCCCTCGCCGAGATAGGCGTCGAGGTGCAGGGTGAGGGACGTTCGGGTGCTGCTGCTCAGTGCGGCGATGCCGAACGGATGCGCGCACAGACCTGGCGATGTGCCCAGTTGCTCAAGGATGTGGCTCTCAAGGAGCGCCTGCGCCGGCGAGGCTGAGGGGGCTGGATGGCCGGTCGGAAGGCCGGCGCGGCGAGGTTGTCCGCTGCACTCGGCCCAGTATCGGAGTTTGCGGGAATCCCACGAAGAGTGGCGGCTCATAGCAGTGCCTTCCCGACGCGCCCTGACCCGATCTCGCACGTCGATGAACACTGATGGGCTGCGACTGTGAAGTGGATGGTGCAGGCAGGTGCAATGCCACGCTCCTTGCGTTCCAGTACGCCGGATCGGGCGGCGGTCGGAACGTGGCCCGCCTAAGGCCATGTCCGCCCATCATCCATCACAGCCGAGGTTCAAGAGCGACGACATGCTGACGATTTCACGCGGATGGGCTGGGGCGGAGAGCAGCGAGGAGTCCGGTGATCTTGACCGCATATGAAGAACACCTCTTGAAGCGCGGTCAGCTCGTTTGCCCCCTAGCGAGGGTCTGCGGGCGGCCACGGTCGCATTCCAGGCCGTCGGGGAACTCGGCCCGGGCACAGGCCAGCTCGGTCAACTTCCTGGGTGCCATGTCGTCCGATGTGGCGGTGTCGCGGGGTGTTGGATATCCCGCGGATGCGGGTGGTCGTTGAAGGCTGTCGGCGCACCCCCGCCCAGGGAGGGTGCGTGTGAGCGATGAGGACGTCATGTCGGACACCTTCGTGTTCCTGCGGGAAGAGTTTCTGATTGACGGCGCTTGGGACGGTCTCGATCTTGATGCACCGCTCCGGCAACTGCGCGCCGAGGTCGGAGCCGGCGGCAGCACCGTCTCGGAGGCTGCGTTTGTCGCCCTGGGCGCCACCACTCCTGTCCTGAGCAGCGTTATCTCCGAGCAGTGCGAGGCAATCAGGGTCCGGGTCCGGGCCAAAACCGAGGTGTGGGAGGCAACGCTCGATCTGGCCCGCCAAGAGGTCACCTTCGTCTGCGAGACGACCGGCGAGTGCACCACACTGCCGGTCCGGCCTGAACGAGGTGACCGCTCGGCAGGCTCCTTCACACTCGAGCTGATGGGCATCCCGGCCGTCGAGACACCGAGCGGGAGCGTGACCATCGACTGTGTGATGGCCCTGCACTACCTCCAGCAGGTACACGCCCCGCAAAGGACGTTCGGCGCGGTCAATCCTCAGGACATGTCCGTCACTCTGGAGGTCTGCCTCGGCGCTCTGGACGAGAACGGGGCGCGACTCAAGGCCCAGGCCAAGTCGTCTCGAAGCCGCGCGACGCGGGACTCGACCGCGCAGCGCAAGGCGAACGAGCAGCGCCTGGCCTACGGTCTGCCCACCTCGTTCGACTTCGACATGGAGGAAGAGACCCTCTCCAAAGCTGCGGACGGATACGTGGCCGAGGTCCTGCGGATCGTCCGCGAACTGGAGCACCACCACGGTGTACAGGCAGGCCGGGACAAGGAGGTCGCCGGCGGATGGCAGGCGGTATCGGCCGCGGCCTCTACAGCCGACCGGCTCCAGCAGGCCCAGGCCGCACGCTATGAATCCCGCGGGCTGGCCCGGCAAGCCCTGGCCCGCGCCGAGGAAGCCGCTAGGCCCCGGACCCACTGCTCGGAATGCGAACAGCAACTGCGCGGGCTTTCCGGCCCCGGCCCGGTGTGCCCCCAGTGCCGGCAGCCCGACCTGGAGCTGCCCGCCCGCCAGGCACACCGTGCTGAAGCGGTAGCGAAGGCCAAGACCGCGCTCGCGGCCTCCGAGGCAGCGATCGCCGGCGGCAACACGACAGCGCAGCAGGCGGTCACCACCCGCCAGAAGGCTGAACAGGAAGCACAGCGCCTCATTGGTCGGGCAGCCGCCTACCGGGCGCAGGAGATCACGCCACGGGAGGCCGCTCGCGCGCAGGCGAGCGCGGGTGAGCGCGAGGCCCGGGCCAAGCTCGCGGCGCTGAAAGAGCGCCGCAAGGAGCTGGCTCGGATCAGGGAGCTGGAACAACTCGCCGCCGCGTCCTCCCAGCGGGCAGAGGATGCGGAGAAGGCATGGGCGGCCGCCGAGGGCGACGCTCAGGAACACCGCAAGCAGACCGCGAAGCAGTTGTCCCAGATCTACGCCGAGCTAGTGATCCCCATGGCCCCTGACCGGATCCGCAGCGCGGTCATCGACCCGAAGACGTTCACCCCGAGGATCAACAACCGCACGATGCGCCAGCTCGCCCGCTCCGCCGGCCTGGTCAGCGTCGCCCATGTGGCGTACCACCTCATGCTTCTCGAAGCGGCACGGACCATGCCCCTAGTCAGGCTGGCGCCCCTCCAGTGGCTCGACTCGCCCCTCGACGGCCTCGGGGGTGGAGCAGCAGGAGAACGGCTCGCCACCGCGGTTCTCGACATCTGTACCGCGACTGCCGGCGGGGGCGGGCAACTCATCCTCACCACACCCCAGGCCCTTTCCAGGTCTGTCCCCGGTATGGCGGTCACCGAGCACGACAGCTCCCGCCCGACCATCCCCCACGCCCGCCCGGAAAGCGACGCACTGTGAGTAGCCTGCAGACCAGTCCCGAAACCACTGCCCAGGGCAATGGTGAAGAGGCCAGCCACGTCGTAGAAGTCGTCGGCATCGACGACTTCATGCTCACCTACAGCAGTGAGCACTCATCCGACCCGGCCTTCGACGACGGCGTCCAGCACTGGGATGTCGGCATGCACTTCAAGGACGACGGCGGCCCGAGCGAATCCTTCGGCTCGATTCGGATCGTCATCGCCGACCAAGACCGATGCCTGAACATCGTCGACGCCCTCGATAACCTGAGCAGCGACCTCTGTGCCATCGGCACGGCCCTCTACCGGCCGGACGGCGACCTCCGCCAAGACCTCCACGATCGGCTCGCCCTAGCGGGCAAAACCGCCATTGTGGACCGGGTCACCATCGACCGCCGATTCCGTGGCCAAGGGCTGGGTGTCTACCTCACCGGACTTGCCCTGGACTACCTCAGCCACGGGTCCGGACTGATCGCCCTCTTCCCCGGCCCTCTGGAACGTGACGCGAGCTTCGACTACGCCACGGCGTGCTCCAGCCTGGGACGTGCCTGGTCCCGCATTGGCTTCGAGCCGTACCGCGACGGCACCTGGATCCTCGACCCCGGGCTGCGCACGCTGACAAGCTGCCTGAACCAGGAGTGGGACCGCCTTCAGCAACACCGCTGGTCGATCACCTTCCGCGAAGACCCGACCAGTTACACCGGCAGCGTCGTCACCGGCATCACCATGTGCAAGACGTCGCCCTTCCCTCTCGCCCGCCAGCACACCGCGAGCCCGGCACGCTGACCGTACGACAGGCACCGGGCCGACCTGCCCGGCTCGGGCCAGCAGCGGCAAGAAGTACGGGGGCGTGCCTGGGCGGAACCCCGCCCTCCGTAGGCGGGTGTTCAGCGCAGGCGGCCGAGGTGGATGACGCTGACGCGGACCTGCTGATCGCTGATCTCGTACATCACCCGGTATGCGCCGACGTGGATCCTCAGGACGTCGGCGGCACCGACCGCGCCCTCGGGCCGGGGGTCATCGGCGAGATGGTCGACGGCGGTGAATACCTGCCGCACTCCGTCGGGGTCGTCTTTGGCGAACTTCTCCGCCTGGGCGAGGGCTTCGGGCTCCCAGATGACCTCGTAGCTCACGCCTCGGCTCCGCCGAAGATGCGGCGGTACGCCTCGGCGTGGGGGACGCCGGCGCTCTCGCCGCGTTCCTGGCGTGCGCGGTAGGCCGCGAGGGCCCGCAGCTCCTGGAGCTCGACGGCATCGGCGGGGCTGACCAGCACGGCGACGGTGTGACCGTGATCGGTGATGGCGACCGGCTCCCGTGTGGCGCTGACCTCGCGCGCGATGGCGCCCAGCCGGGCGCGTGCTTCCACGATCGAGTACGTCGTCTCCGTCATGCACACCAGCTTACGGAAGTGTGCATTTCTACGCAGGCGCATCCAGCAATGTGCGTAGTTCGTACGGCGAACGTACGCACAACGTACGTTTCATGGGATAGGGTAGTGGTCAGGAGGTGTTCCATGTCCGAGTTGTTCGATGCGGTCGACGCGCTGGTCGCGTCCCGCTCCGTACTGCCGCCGCCGGCGGAGCGCAAGCGTCTGCGGGCCGCGCACGGGCTGACGATCGACGAGGTGGCCACCGCGCTGAAGGTGCGCCGGGCCACGGTGTCCGGGTGGGAGTCCGGCAGGACGGAGCCGAGGCCGCCGGAGCGTGATGCGTACGCACGGCTGCTGAAGCAGCTCGCGGAGCTCTACCCCGCCCCGGCCGACGCGGCCGCCACCGTCTCTGCCACCGCGGTGCCAGCCACGTTCACCGCCGTGCCCGCCCCGGCCGAAACTCCGCCGGTGTCCACAGGTCCGGCGCCCAAGGCTGTGGCCACGACTGCAACCGAGAACACCCAGACCAGTTCCGCTCCCGCTCCTGCCGCCACGGCTCCGGGGGCCCCTGAGGGTTCGGCGCCCACCACCGAGCCGACGTCGACGTCGCGCCGCCCCGGTGCGAAGAAGGCGGCCCCGGCCGCGACTGCGGAGGGCGAGAGCGATCCGCGGTTCGAGAACGGGCCGCTGGCGGTCGTCGACGTCGAGGACGGGAAGGTGCTCGCGTACTGCGTCGGCGGCCTGGTCCTGGACGTGCCCGCCAAGAGCCTGCAGTCCCTCGTGGACTGGACCCTCAAGGAGGCGAACCTCGGGCAGCCGAAGCTGTCCGGTCCGGGCAGGCCGGCCGACCCGCTGATCGTGCTCACCGCGGCCGCGTGCGAGCGCTACGGCCTCCCGGTGGCCCTCACCGAACAGGAGCGGATCGCCGGGCGGATCCCGGAGGGCCACAAGGTCATCAAGCAGCTGACCCGCGCCGACTGGCAGCTCACCAAGCGCGGGTTCGGCCCGTGGGCTCGGATCTACCGCCCCGCCCAGGGCTCCGACCGCCAGTGCGTCCAGCTGTGCATCCCGTCGTGGAACGCGCTGGACCCCCGCTTCTGGGGTGCCGCCGGGCAGCTGCCGCCGGCGGAGCTCGCCCGTGTCCTGGGCGCGTATGCGTCCCGGGTGATGACGCCGCGCGGCTCCACCGCCGTCACCGGCCTCGAGCTCATGACCGCCCTGCACCCGCCGACCCACGCCGTGCGGGACGAGGAGACCGGCGTCCTGCGGCGGGCCGACGACACGACGCCCGGCTCCCTGGGCACGGACCCGGTGGACTGCGCGCCGTGCGAGGCCCCCGACGGGCACCCGCTCCTGGCGGACCTGCCGCGCTTTCACGTCCGCAGCCCCGGCGAGAAGCTTTTTGAGGAGGCGTACGACTGGGCGCGCCCGCTCACCGACGATGAATGCATGCGCTCCCACCTCGTGGGCCTGGACGTCAACATGGCGTTCGCCGCCGGAGCGAACGGGCTGGTCGTCGGCCTGGGCGAGCCGACGCACGTCAAGAACCCGGTGTTCGACCCGAAGCTCCCGGGGAGCTGGCTGGTCGACCTCAGCCACGTCGACCTGTCGCGGGTGAAGGTCGGCAAGGAGTGGGTGGAGCTGGACGGCTCGCTGCTGCCTTCCCCGTTCACGCCGAAGGGCGACCGGCCCGAGGGCCCTGCCTGGTACGCGACGCCGACCGTCGCTTACGCGGTGGAGCTCGGGTACGACGTGACGCCGACCGAGGCGTACGTGCGGTACGAGAACGGCCGCTACCTGGACGGCTGGTACAGCCGGCTGCGCGACGCCTACCTGTCGACGATGGCCGACCTCGGTGTCGACGCGGACCTGTCGCCGGCCGACTTCCTCGCGGCGATGGACGGCTACAAGATCCGCGACCCGCAGATGGCCATCGTCGTGGGCGCGGTCAAGGCGACCGTGAAGGGCGGGCTGGGGAAGCTGCGCGAGCGGCCCCGCGGCGAGGGCTGGACGTCCGGCGAACGGTGGCGGGCCCTGGAACGCCCCACGTGGCGGCCCGACATCCGCGCGGCGGTCATCTCCCGCACCCGGATCAACCTGCACCGCAAGATGGTCAAGCACGCGTCGTTCACCGGGCAGTACCCGGTCGCGATCCTCTCCGACTGCGTCGTCTACGCCGTCGACGGCCAGAGCCCGCTGGACTTCCTGCCCTACCGCGAGGGCAAGCCGCTGCCGGGCGGCTTCAAGCTCGGGGTCAACCCCGGCCTGGTCAAGCACGAGGGCACGCAGACCGTGCTGTGGGGAGAGGGTGCCAGGGAGCAGTTCCAGGCGCCTGAGCTCAACCTCGCCCGGTACATCAAGGACGGCACCGTCACCGACAAGGACAACGGGGAGTAGGGAGCATGAACAAGGAGTTCGGGGACGGCCTCAACCAGGCGGTGCAGAAGGCATTCACCCGCCCGGCACCGAAGAACGCGGGCCCGCAGATGCGGTACCTGGTCAAGCAGCTGGGCGGCACCAAGGCCGTCGCCCAGATGCTGCGGGTCTCCCAGCGCACCGTCGAGCGTTACGTGAAGGGCCAGATCAAGAAGCCCCGCCGGGACCTCGCCGCGCGCTTGGAGCGCGAGGTGAAGGCCCGGTGGCAGCCCCAGATCCGGGCCAAGGCGAAGGAGAAAGCGGCGACGACCGGCGGCATCGTCATCGACGTCCACGCCCGCCTCGGCTACGCCGGAGCGTCGATGGAGTCCACCGATGAGGACCGCCAACGGCACATCACCGTCGCCCTCCCGCCTCAGTACGCGGCCCGCCTCTTCACCGCCCAGGAGCAGGGCGCCAGCGAAGACCGGCTGCGCGAGCTCACCGCCGAAGCACTCAAGGAGGTCTACTTCCAGGACAGCGGCCGCCGCGCCGGCTCCCTCCAGGAAGTCCAGATCAACGACGTGCTCGACCTCGGCTTCCAGCTGTAGAGGCCGTACCCCGAACAGGCTGCGAGCCCGGACCGAAGTGGTCCGGGCTCGCTCGCGTACGGGAGAGCTCGGATGTCCGTGCACGCGAGGCCGTGCTCAACGACACCGCCGTACGCCGGTCACCCCGCCCCTGTGGAGCCGTCGACGGCCGGAGGCCGGCCTTCCTGTGCGGCGAGGACCGCGTCGGCGAAGGCCCGCACGAGCGTGGCCACCTCGGCCGCCGTGACGTCCTTCGTCCAGTTGCCGGTCACGTGCCAGCCGCTGCACTCCAGGCGGAACCGGTGGACACCGAGCGCGTCCTCCACCTCGCGGACGTAGGGCTGCTTGCTGCAGCGGCCGTGCCGCTCGGTCCGTTCCAGGTGGGCCCGGGCTACGGCCAGGTGGAACCGCGGCGGAAGGGTCCGCTGTTCGAGGCAGCCACGGCACTCCAGGAGGTGCAGCGCGCCGCCTTCGAGCTGGAGGAAGTGGTACGCAATGCCCATACCCTCGCGGGTATTGCAGCTGCCGCAGAGCGGTCCTCGGACGTAGCCGTGCTCGTGGCAGTGATCCCACGCCGAAGCGGGGCTCTCCTTGCACAACCGGCACAGGTAGTCGTCGGCTCGGGTGTTGCGCCGACGCGGTGTCTCGTAGAGGACGCCCCGCAGGTGGCCGGTGTAGAGCTGGCAGGATTCCCCGGCACACTGCGGGCACAGGGTGACGTACCCCGTCCTCGGGTTGTGCCGCCTCCAGCCGCCCCAGTAAGGACCCTGCGTGCCGCAGGAGCAGAGCCTGGCGCGGGCGGTCAGCTCCTCCTCCCGCTGCTCCCAGCGGTCAAGGATCTCGCTGTAGGCGCGCGGCAGCAGCCACGTCTCGCCGGACCAGGTCAGCAGCTGAAGCGGCCGGGTACCGGCGATGTTCTGCCGGTACCGGGTGTTGCTGGACGCGATGAACTCCTCCCATGTCAGCTCGCCGGGCAGGCCGTTCGCACCGATGACCCGCCAGGAGCCCCATTCGTCGTAGTGCCGCCCCTGATCGAGCAGCTGGCTGCGGGCCCGGTCGAACATCCACGACACCAGGCGGCGCCGCCAGTCGGGCCGATCCCACTTTTCCGGGTCGCGCTCCGGAGTGTCCCGGTAGGCGGGCAGCTGGACGTCCACGACGTCGTCCAGGCGCACCTCCATGTCCGCGAGCGCGCGGCCGGCGGCGCGGATGTCGCGTTCGTCGTACGTCCAGCGGGCCTTGTGCTTGTAGGCGCGCACCGCTATGTCGCCGAAGAAGACGTGGCCGTGCTGCCGCAGGCCAGGCGTGTGGATGAGCTCGTCAGGGTCCAGCGGCACCTGGGCGTTGTGCGTCAGGTCCGCGAAGAGGGAGCGTGCGTACTCCCGGCTGATGGGCATGGCCGATGGTGGCAGCCGCCACTGACAACGCCTCCCGCCGCTGACGTCAGCGCGCAGGAACAGGAACGGCAACCGCGGATGGCCGTCCCTTATCCACAGGGACCCGATGGCCTGATGGACCCATGAGCGATCACGAGCAGCAGCACCCGGCCCCCCCGCCGCGGCAAGATCCTGAGGCCCTCGCACGGGCGGAGCGCAAGCTCTTCACCCGGCCCGCCCCGAAATCGGCAAAAGCACGCATGAAATTCCTCCGCACGCGCGAGGCCGGGTCCACCGCAGCCGTGGCGGAGTGCCTGGGCACCTCACGCCGGACTCCGGAGCTTGCGTCGGAGTCGGTGCGGGGCAATGGAGGACGTGGGCACTGGGTCTTCGGCTCGGCTGCGCTGGCGCGCACCCCTGTCTTGCATGGCAAGGGCGAAATCGTGCGGTTGTTTCGCGATTCGGGTTGCCTAGAGGCAACTCACTCGACGACGTTTGACCCGTCTCTGCCATTCGGGTGGGGGCTTGTGCAGGTTTGCGTCCGGACACGGGGGTGGCTCAGTGCGCCCTCCGGCCGGCTGGTTCAAGGGAGAGCGGCGTCATCGCTACTACACCACGTGCCGGGGTATCGACCGACCCTGTCGATACCCCGGTCACGTTGCATCAGAAGGCGGTGGAACTTCGCCGCGCCGTCAAGGTCGCACGGCGGGATCGCATACGGCTCCATGGCTCGTGGATCGGGATTGTCGTGCTTGCCCTGTTAGTGGCCGTGCCCACGGCGGTCACCTGGAAGCGGTACGACATGGCGCCTTACAACGTGCCTCTCCTGATAGCCATGGCAGTGTTGGCCGTCGTGTTCTTTGCCACTGGCACGACCATGGACGTCAAGTCGGTCGACCAACTCAGGATGGAACTGGAGCTGGCGGAGGAGGCGCGTGTTCTGCACGCTGTCGAAAACGCCAGGCCGGCCCAGGTAAGGCAGTTCGCGTACAAGGAGGTTCTGCCCCAGGAGATTGCGCGACTGGGGGCGGAGAGCCGCCGGTACAGGCGGTGGCACAACTGGCTTCAGATGGCGCTCATCCTCTGCTCGGCCGGCATCACGGCGGCCTCCGCCGTGTATGACCCCCCGCAGCCAGGTAAAGGCATCATCATCGCTCTCGGTGCAAGCGTCACGATCATCACGGCCGTGTCGGGGTTCTTCAAGTTCCGCGAGCGCGGATTCAACCTTCAGCAGACCGCAGACGAGATCGAGCAGCACCTCACCGCTCTCAACCTGTCGATCGCTCCGTACAACCAGGCCAACGAAGCGGACAACCTGAGGCAGTTCACCTCGGCAGTGGAGGCTCTGCGCACTGAGCAGCGCAAGCGTGAGCAGCAGCTGGATCAGCCCCATCAGCCGCAGAACAATGCCGTCTGACGGCACGTTGATGGTGCCCCCGAAAGGGGGTGCGCTCCGTAAGCGGAGCCGGGATCATGGGCCCATGAGCGACGAGGACAGGTCGAGCGGGAAAGCTGACGACGAGGACTTCCACGGCGGAGACATAGCCGGGCTGGAGAGCGGTGCGAAGGTGGATCTATCCGGCCTCTACGCGGCAAGGCTTGCTGTCGACTCCGTGAACGACGCCCGCGACCCCGTAGCCGCCTACGCCGAGCAGATGGACTCCGCTCAGATCGAGGCGACCGCCCGCGCGGTGGTCCCTGTGATTGAGATGGTTGTGCGGGCGCAACAACAGTTTCTGACGCAGATCGGACCAGTCGTCCCAGCCGTCATGGCTCTCGCTCGCCAGGTCGACGACTTGCACAGCCGTATCAGCAAGGCAGTCAGCAGCTTGTCGCTGCCCCTCACCCTGCTGGCCGAGCTCGCGAGAACGGCCGCGCAGTTCCTTCCCCCGAACCTCCGCGGGCTGAACCAGGATGAACTGTCCAGGATCTTGTACATGTGCGAGGAAGACGGCCTCTCGCTGGCGTGGGCGCCCCGGACATCGATCGTCAGGTCTGCACTATCGCTGAGCACGAATGTGGAGCGCTGCACCTTCTTGGCGGAGCGGCGCGATGATGTCCTGGACGACATCGAAGCCAGCCTGCAGTGCGTCACGCACCCCGCGCTTGCGGGTATGTCGCTCCTCCTCAACAAGGCCGTCCGTACGGCACAGGCGGGTTTCGACGAAGGCGCCCAGGCGTTGGCGGGCAACGTGCTGGAGACCGCCATGCACCGACACGGCAACGACTGGATCAGAAGCACGTTTCCGCAAGCCGAATACCAGAAGAAGAAGACGCACCACCCCACCATCGCCAGCGCGCTGGGCGACTCGACCTCCTGGGCCGATCTCACATTGCTCCAGTTCAAGCACTTCCTTGTCCTGGTAGGCCTGAGCAACGCCTTTGCGCCGGGAGTAGCCACGCAGGACACCTTCAATCGTCATCTCGGTGTGCACCAGGCCTCACCCCACTCCTACCGAGCAGAGTTCGTTCTCCCTGCCCTCCTCCTTGCCCACGCTCTTCTGCGTGCGCTTGACCAGGATCTGAAACAGGAAGTGACACCGGAGCCGACGTGAGGTGACCTACCCCTACGGCCGCCGGTGGGGGATCCAGTGCACAAGAGGGCCGGCGGGGCCGATGTCACCGAAGAAGACGTGGCCGTGCTGCCTCAGACTAGGCATGTTGGATGAGCTCGTCAGGGTCCAGCCGCACCTTGGCGTTCTGCGTCAGGTAGAGGAAGCGGGCGTACTCCCAGCTGATGGGCATGCCCGATGGTGGCAGCCGCCACCGGCAACGTCTCCCGGACGAGCTGTGCGTCGTTGCCCTCAATGTAGGTGAAGCCGGTCGGCCGCTGCCGCGGCGCCCCTACGATGCGGGGGTGCGGAACACGAAGGCGTTCAAGGAAGCCGTTGCCCAGACGCTCGCGGAGCTCGCTCACCGGGGGGGGTGACGCTCGCGCCGTCGACGGTTGAGGACACCATCGAGAAGAACGTCGGCACCGTGGCTGAACGGCTCGGGATCCAGGTGCGCTCCGCGTGGCGGTACTTCGACGCCAGCGCCCTCGCCGACCGTCTCGCCGACAGCGTGCGCACCTACGAGGAGAGCAGCAGCGACAAGGGCGCGGGCCAGGCCCCGATGCCGCCGCTCGACAATCCCGAGCTCGCCCTGGTCCTCGCCGGTGTCCCGGACTCCCTGGCACAGACCGGCGGCGACCTGTACGCCGTCATCGTCAACGTGGCGGTCAACGCCTGGATGGCCGGCCACATCCACGGCGAGGACGGCTGCACCGGCTGCGACGGCAGCCGCGGCCCGGCCGGACACGACTGGGAAGCACGGATGCGCACCATCACCGAGATGCAGCCGACCATCAGCAAATGGTTCGACCGCGACGCATGGACCCGCGCCGTCAACGACACGGGCTACACCGTCACCCGCCTGTGAGTCAGCGCGCCGGGACCGGCAGGATGCCCCGGATGACCAGATGCCGCCCGTACGGGGTGGCCATGGATTCCATCTGGATGCCGGTGCGCAGCGGCTTCACCGAGAAGCGGAAGCCCTCGATCGGGCTGTGACAGACGAAGCCGGCCGGTGTGGGGATGCCGATGCCGTCGGGGGACAGGGTGAAGCCGAGCCCGGCGTAGAAGTCCGTCAGCTCCGGCTCATGCGTGGCATACAGGACCGCCGCGCCCAGCTTCCCGGCCGGACGTGAGCCCGCCGCCCTCTCCGCTTCGGCGACCAGGGCGCGCGCGACGCCCTTGCCGCGCCACCGGTCGACCACCGCGAGGGAGTCCAGGCAGGCGATGAGACCGGCGATGATGCGCACGTTGGGCGACCCGATGAGCATGGGGTGGGTGAAGGCCCACGTCGACGGCAGCGCGAGCATGCCGCCAGCCAGCTCGCCGGACGCCGTCACCTGCACCACTCGCGCGTACGTGAGCGCCTCCGGATCGAGGCTCTGGTCGATCACGGAGGGAATCGCCCGCCAGGAGCCGTCGGGGTTGTCCGGATCGGCCAGCCGGATCACCGGCTGCAGCGGGCCGGCGTCGGCGCGGGTCGCGTCCCGGACCACCAGCCCGTCCGGCAGAACCGGGACGGGCACCGGAATGATGTCTCCCGGCTGCCTCGCGGACCGGTCGGCCGTGGTGGGGGCGGCGTACATGCGCTCGCCCAGCACGTTCCCCGAGTACAGACCCTGCTGCGCCTCCCGACGTGCCGGATTTCCCGATCGACGGGCACCCTTGCGCACCCCTGTTCGCTTCCCCACAGCGTTCCTCCCCTTGTCATCCGCAGCCTCCCCCACCCGGGTCCTGCTTAACACCCGGCTCTGACAGCCGACTTGGTCGCCGGAGCCCGGCCTCTGTCCACAGGGGCGCGATGGCCTCCTTGGGGCATGAGCGATCACGAGCAGCAGCGGCCGGCCCCGCGCCGCGGCAAGGTCCTGGAGGCCCTCGCACGGGCGGAGCGGAAGCTCTTCACCCGGCCCGCCCCGAAATCGGCAAAGGCACGCATGAAATTCCTCCGCACGCGCGAGGACGGGTCCACCGCAGCCGTGGCGGAGCGCCTGGGCACCTCACGCCGGACGGTGGAGCGCTACCTCGCCGGGAAGCTGAAGACCCCACAGAAGCGGCTTCAGGCCGCCCTGGTGGAGGAGACGGAATCGGAGTGGCAACCGCAGGTCAGGGCACAAGCACGCGCGCAGGCATCCACCTCCAGGGGGATGATGGTGGAGGTGACGGCGTACTTCGGATTCACCTGCACGGGCAGCTCGGACGACGGCCGCGAACGCCAGATCACCACGGACATCTCGCCCACCTACGTGAAGCAGATCCTGGAGCTCCAGGACGCTGGCGCCACGGAGGAGGAGCTGCATCCGATCGTCGCTCAGGCCATCACCGAGTCGTATTTCACGGAATGGGGCACACGGGCGGATGGCCTCCGCGCGGATTTCACAGCCGTGACGTCAATTTCCTTCCGGTTCTGACCCGGGCGAATTTCGGACCTGCTATAAACCAATCTGCGGGCCGCCGTACAGCGCTCTGGCGGCGGCCCGCTTCCGAATTCATACGATGAATGCGAGACCGAAGATGACCCGCTTCTGGCCGCCCGGCGAGACCACCCACCGACCGCTCGCCCCACGCCTCGCTGCGCCCCGTGAGCCGGTCGACCCCGCGCGCATCGGCCGCCGCGTCGTACGGCGCCGGGCGAAGGACATGGACGCCGGCGCCGTCGCGGCGGCCCTCGAGGACGCACGGTTCGGCGCCCGGCAGGCGTCCCGGCACGAGGACCTGGCCGACGACGCACGCGGCCGCGCGGAGCTCGCGGAGTGGGAGCGCCTCGCCCAGCTGCTCGCCGACGCGGCGCCGGGCACCGTCTACGACCCGGACACCGACGACGTCGTCCAGGCCGAGCTCGCCGCCGACGCCGCGGCCGCCGCCACCCGGGAAGCCGAGCTGCGCGAAGCCCAGCGGATCGCGGCCCGCGCCGACGAGCTCCAGGCGCTGCGCGAGCTCGGCACGCTGGAGCAGACCGAACCCCGCCACGGCGACGAAGCAGTCCGCGACGAGCTCACCCGCCGCGCCGGCTCGTACGTGCAGCCCGACGTCGACGCCTGGCTCGCCCGCGCCCTCGCCGCGCACCGCGGGCACTACGCCGACCCGGCCGCCCGCGACGCCGCCGCCGGCCTCCTGCACCCGCCGGTCCTTGCCCACGCCGCACTGCTCGCGGTACTCACCCAGCTCGTGGCCAACGCCGACGTCGACCAGCTGTCCTTCGCGGCCCGGCTGGCCACCGCCGACTCCGAAGCCGCGGCCGAGCTCTCCTCGTTCCTCACCCGCGCCATCACCCCGGGGAGCCGGGCATGAACCACGGCCAGGAGGTCGTCGCCGTCTGGGAGGAGCACAGCGACATCGGCCACCACTACGAGGAACTGCGCGGCGACGGGACCGTCGACGCCTGGACTGAGCCGCCCTTCGGTGAACCGCTCTATCCCGGCCAAGGCGACCCCGACTACAACCCGATCTGCTCCTGCCCCGGGCCATGGCCCTTCGCCTTCTGCCTCGACTGCGCGGGCTGCGACAAGTGCGGGCAGTGCGACTGCTTCCCCCCGCGCCTGCTGTGAGGTTCACGCTGAGCGACGACAACACCCTCACAACACCCTGCCGGCCAGCCTGTGAGCTGTGAGGCTAATGTGAATGTATGCCCTGTTTGCCTGGGAGGTGGCGGGCTGTTTTCCCTGGTGAACAGGTTCCGGATCATCCGGCCTGTGAGCTGTGAGGCCCAGACCCGCAACCTCGGCGTTCGTCACCCTCGGTTGCACACAGAGTGCAACGCTGCCGCGCAACGCACTTGCGCACCACATTGCAACAGACCTCCTGTTGCGGGCCTGACCTGCGAAGACGTCTCCGCTGCAACGCGAGCAGGCGTGTTGCACCCCCGCGTTGCACCCCGCCACCGCGCCCGGACCCCCGATTGCCCACACGCCGCTGCCCGTCACTCCCGCCCGACCACGGACGTTGTGCGGGGCATGGACTGGACGCAGCTGCTTAAGGACCTCGCGGACGCGGTGGAGCTACGCAATCGCAGGGTGGCGAGCCTGCGCACCGCCGGGTCCACCGTGGCCGAGCTAGCGGCGCAGGCCCTCGCAGCCGGCGCCCCGGATGCGCCCCTGCGCCGCATCCTCGCCACGATGGAACCGATGATCGAGCACGAGCGCCGACCGCAGCAGTCCACGACTGCGCCCGAGCCGCCTCCGGCTCCTCCCAGGTACTCACTGACGGAAGCGTGCGCGAAGAAGATCCTTCCCTGGACAGCTCCCACGGCGCGCAAGTACATGCGGGGGCATTCGCCGAGGCGCGGCATCCCCGTGCCGGCCGGAAGTCTGGAGGGGAAGGCGACCCGCTATACCGAGGATGAGCTCACCACCTGGCTGTCGGCCTGGCAGCAGCAGGTCGATGTCCGGTGACATCGAACTTGGACCGATTGCCATCGATGTTGGATCGCAGCGTCGGTGGCAGATCATGGGCTTCATCAGGCATCGTTCACACCCACGAGCTCTTGACGCTGGCACTCATACTCGACGGCCACTTTCTCCGACGTTCGCACTGCACGGAACACCCGAACCTGGTCCCACTCGGTCAACAAGCGATCGCTCTTGCTGGCATTGCACGTTCGGCACGCGGGGACCAGGTTTGACGCGTGCTCCCATCCACCGTGCGTGGCCAGAGGCCGTATGTGATCGACCTCGGTCGCGGCGCCACCGCAGTACACGCAGGGGCCCTCGGCGCGGATCCGCTGGTACTCAGCGGCGGGTACCGGACCAGCCACCTGTGCGGCCAGCTTTCGTGCCCGGTACGCATTCCCGCTCGCCCGGCTGATAGCCGCTCGCACTTCTGCCGGGATCTGGGCCCACCAGCATGGTCCGCATCTCGTCGTCCGACCCCGAAACTCCTTCTCGCAGTCGGAGCAGATCCGGTCGGACATCCGGCAGCCATGGCACAGGGCACGGTCACCCCAGTACATCGTTGTGCAGTCCTCGTTGGAGCACTCCCGCTCAACCGTCCGGCACGATAAACACAGCAGCGTCGTACCGCGGTAGGTGTTCTCGCAGCCGTCAGCCTCGCAGGTCCGGTCGACGGCTCGATGCTCCCAGCAGAGCCGCGTCGTTCCTCTGAACAGGGTCAGGCAGTCGGGATCGGCGCAGGTGCGCTCAGGGGTTAGGCAGGCCCGGCAGTGCCGAGCATTCCCCTTGTAGAAAGCGTCGCAGCCATCAGAGGCGCACTCCCGGAAGATCTCCCTGCATGCCGAGCAGATTCGATTCGATGCGCGGAAACGGTGGATACACCCGTCGACCAGGCACTCCCGTTCTGGGTACCGATGGCGAGAGCAGTACCGGCCGCCCGCTGATGTGAACTGTCGGCCGCAGCGCGACTCTTGGCAGGTGGCGGTCCGCATTCGGTGCCGGGTGCAGAACTTGTTGGTAGCGGTGTAGACGCGCTCGCAGGACGGGTCAGCACAGACCCTCAACTTCGGTGGCAACGGTTTCTCTCCCTGCTGGTCAAGCTGCCGATCCTAGAAGCAGGGTGTGACAATCCGGTTGCTATCTGATGCGTCTTCACGGACCTCCGCGCCCCCCGGTCCAACTTCGATGGCAATCGATCTAAGTTCCATGTCAGAGGACAGTCGACGCCGCTCCCGGTCGCGTCGGCGAAGAGTCCGGCCTGGCGTCACGCTGACGGAGAGTAGCTGTCACGCATGTCCACTCCTATGTGTCACGCTGCCCTGAATCTGTCCCTGTTTGTCCGTTTCTCGGGGTCGTGGGGCTCTCCAGGGGCCGTTTTCGGGGTGGCGCGTGACACGTAAGAGTTGACATCCCGCACGCGTCGGAGCAGTACGGAACGTAGCCACGGAGATGGGTTCGGCCGGACTGGTCCCGGGCCCGGCAGCCCGGCGATACCGTGGTGAGACATGCCAGTTCTGCCCTCTGGAGCCCTCGATGAGCGAACAGCCGGCCCCCGCTGACACCGCCGCCTGGCAGCTGGAGCCCGCGGCCGCCGACGCGGTCCGTGCGTACGCGGCCAAGACCCGCGCCGACGCCGACCGGTTCGCCGCCGTCCTGGAGGACATCGCCACCAACGGCCTGCCCGACCCCGAGCAGTGCACCCCGTGGGAGGAGCTGCGCGAGGCACACCTCACCCGCCTCGCAGTCCAGCGCCCGGCCATCGCCTGATGGCCACACCGCACGGCCGGCGCCGCGCCCGGATCGCCTTCTCCGACTCCGCCGCCAAGCAGCTGGAGAACATCACCACCGAGGCGGAGATCCACGCCCTGGACCGCGCCCTGGTCGTCATCTCCGTGGACCCCGACATCGGCGACCCGATCCCCGGCGACACCACCGGCCCCCAGCTGCGCCAGTACACCGACGAGCTCGAAGCCGTCCGCGTCCTGTACTTCGTCACCGCGCTGCGCACCGTCGTGGTCGTGGCCTACATCGAGGTCTGACCCCCGAAGGAGCTCTCGGTGACATCCCTCCACCAGCTCACCGCCAACCGCCCCATCACCGCGCTCCGCACCGTCGTGCGCTGCCCCGCCCAGGCGACCGCGCTCCGGCAGGGGCCCGAGGTCGAGGCTGGCACCGGCGCGGCCTGGCTCGCGTTCCTGTGCCCCGCCCACACCGAAGCCCTGCCCGCCTGGCCCACCGCGGCCATGCACACCGACGCCGGCTCGATGACGTGCGGAACAGTCCTGGACTACCGGCCCGCCGAGCAACTCCTCCAGTCCCACGCCGACCTGTGGCTCACGCCCCTGACCGGCGTAGACCCCAAGGCGTTCGGCTGCATCTGGTCCGACGTCCTGGACCAAGCCGACAGAGTGCTGAGCGCCAGCCTGGACGAGCGCCAGACCGCCGACGACGTGGACAGACCACTGCAAGGCATCGTCACGATGATCGACATGGCCCACCGATCCGCAGCCGAGGGCGATCTCACCCAGGCAGCCATAGCCCTCGGCTACTGCGAAACGATGGCCCTGGACCTGTAGCCCCCGCTCACCGGCCAGCCTTGCACCCGTCGGCCCCTGCGCCCTCCTCGAAGCCGCAGGCCGAGCGGACCACTCGGAGCCGGCCTCGCAGACCGTTCTTGCACCCCAATGTAGGTAGGTACTTGTAGTACCTATGTGCGGGTTGAGTTCTCTTCCCCCTGAGAGCGAAGCTTGCCGCGCGGGCACACAACACCCGCCCCTCACCCGTATCGAGCCGTCGGATGCCGTTCCGCGCACATGATCCTTCCCGGCGCTGTACGGCCGCCTGCGGCGCCAGAACGCCCTTTCGGCTCCCCGAGGGCGACCAAGCCTCCGAGGCGCCCACAGAGGCGTACAGCGCCTCACGGGCCCGGCGCGGTGCTGCCGACCTGGAAGAGCCGGCGCCAGCAGCAGAACTTCGGCGTTGGCTCACCGCCGGTCTCCTCCCCGTTCCCGCCCCGAGCTCTGCTCTCAGAGGGAAGGAGATACAAGCCGCACATAGGTACTACAAGTACCTACCTACATTGGGGTGCAAGACGGCACCCGCGACCGGCCCGGCCCAGGGCCCCGGCGGCGGTCCGGTGCAGCGCGGTCATGCTGCCCCTGCTGCTCCTGGCGGTGAAGGGTGCAAGGCGGCGCTGCTGCTCGTGCTGCTGCTGACCGGCGGGGTGCAGCAGGCCCCGTCTCCGGGGTGCAGCGCAGCGCAGCATTCGCACGACCCGGGTGGCACACGGCTGCTGCTCGTGTAGCAAGGCCAACCTCACCGGTGCAGCGGGCGGCCGCTGCACCGGGGCCGGCTGCTGCCACCGACGTGCTGCTCGGCTGAGTGCTGCTGCGCGCGCAGGCCCGCAGATGCGGGTTCCCCTGGACATGCGAACGGCGCCGCACCGGTGGGTGCAACGCCGCTACGGACAGGAGGTCAGATGCGCCGGCGGGCGGCGAGGTCGATGGGCGGCTCCAGCCGCTTCTGCCGCTCGGCTGCCTTGGCTTGCTTCTCCGCCTCGTACGCCGCGATCTGCCGCTCGTAGCGCTCTTGGAAGTCGGGATGGTCGAAGCGGTCGTCGTCGTGCATCGCGCCGATGGCTTGGAGCTGCTCGGCTGGGGTGCGGAACCCGGCGATCAGCGGGCTGAGGCGGTAGGCGCCGTTGCCCTCCTTCCACACCATCCGGGCGAAGGCGAGGTGCTGAAGGGCGCGGGTGATCTTCGTTCGGGTGATGCCGAGTTCGGTGGCGAGGGTGCCGTGGGTGACCAGGAGGCGCCCGCCCGGCTCCTGGCGGCCCAGGAGGTGGATCAGCACCGGGTACGCGGACGGCGGCATGCCGCGCGGGGCGAACACCAGGGCGTTGTTGGCCGTCCAGACGTACTCCGGCGCGACGTGCTCCACAGCGATCGTCATGACGTCCCATCCTCCTTGGCGCGGGCCTGGGCGCGCGCCTTGTCCTCCCGGAGCGGCTTCTCCTCCGGCTTCGGGAGCTGCCGCAGTTCCTTGAACACCTCGGGCAGATCCGGGTTGTCCTCGATGGCGTCCAGCAGCGAGAGCTGATCCACCTTCAGTGTCCCCTGTGCCCGCATACCCGCCTTCGGCTCCACCGGCACCCTGCCGCCGCGCAGCGAGAGCCGCGGGTGGAGCTGGTAGAGGCCGGCCTTCACCTTGGCGGTGACCCCGAGGGCTCCGGTGTCCTTGAGCGACCGGGAGATCTGGCTCTGCTTGACCTTCAGGAGGTCGGCCAGCTTGCTCTGGGTCGCCTCCACCGTCCCGCCGGGCTTCTGGATCCCCATCATCCGGATGATCAGCCGCAGGGTGACGATGTCGTCGCGGTAGTAGTCCGAGAGCCAGCACAGGAACGCCTGGCTGTCCATGACGAAGTCCTCGCCCAGGAAGCCGTCGCTGGTGACCGGCGGCTCGACACTGGCCCGGTAGCCGTCCGGCAGGTTGACCACGTTGGTACGCCGCAGCGCTCCGGGTGCCCGGAACGCGCTGGGCGGCGGAGGCGGCGGAGCTCCGGGCGAGGCCGGCCTCCGGCGCGGCTGCTGCTGAGGCTGTGCAGTCATCGCGGTGGTCCGCTCCTCAAGATCAGTAGGGCCAGGCAACGGCAGCATACGCGATTGTCTCCCTGCTGCACTTTCGTGTCTCCCCACTGCACTTTCGGCGTGTCGTTATCACCCGGGGGTGATTTCTCCCCCCCTGCCGGTCCACGAGACGCCCGCGACCACCGCCCACCCCGAATGTCTCCCCAGTGCACAATCCGCCGACCGCCCCTGTGGAAGCGGTCGGCGGATTGTCTCCCTGGTGCACAAAGCGACGTGGTTTTATAACCCCCGGGCGATAACTGGAC